>JAURMS010000107.1 GCA_030830595.1 Gammaproteobacteria bacterium
AGGTTTCCTGATTGAGCTTGCGGATGATGCGGCTGACGCGATCGTGCTCGATGATGCGGCCGCGATCGATGATGGCCACATTGCGGCACAGGTTCTCGACCTCCTCAAGGTAATGGGAGGTGAGGATGATGGTGGTTCCACGCTGGTTGATCTCGCGCAGGAAATCCCACATCGAGCGACGGATCTCGATGTCCACGCCGGCAGTGGGCTCGTCCAGGATCAACAGGCGGGGCTCGTGGACCAGCGCCCTAGCGATCATCAGACGGCGCTTCATGCCCCCGGACAGCGAACGGGCGATGGCATCGCGTTTATCCCACAGCTGCAGCTGGCGCAGGTAACGCTCTGCCTGCGCTCTGGCGGTTTCGAGAGGCAACCCGTAAAACCCTGCCTGGTTCACCACGATGGTGAACACTTTCTCGAACATGTTGAAGTTGATTTCCTGGGGTACCAGGCCGATGCAAGACTTGGCGAGTTCCAGCTCGCGGTCAAGGTCGTGGCCGAAGACCTCCACCTGACCGGCGCTCTTGGTGACCAGCGAGGACAGAATGCCGATGGTGGTGGTCTTGCCTGCCCCGTTGGGCCCGAGCAGTGCAAAGAAGTCGCCCTCCTCGACATCAAGGTCGATGCCGCGCAGCGCCTGCACGCCGTTACGATAGGTCTTGGTGAGACCCTGAATGGACAAGGCTTTCATCGGGATGACCGGCTGGTTATTCAAGGCTGGCTGACGCCAACTCCCTGAAAGGTTAACTCCCGGCGCTGCCCGGAGCAAATGACATGCGCCGTACGTCAGCCCGCCTGCTGCCTCGCGGGGAGTGCCCTCGCTGCCTCTGCGCCCTGCAACTGCATGGCGGCGATCCGCAGGCGCTCGTGATGTCCACCGCTTTTGAGCGCCAGACACAGGAGATGCCAGAACGCCTCACGCCGTGCGAACCTGGCACGCAAGGCGGGTGCCACCCGGCTCGCGAGGCAGTCCAGCGCACCCACCGGCACATCGCGCATGACCTGCAGGCTGCGGCCCTCGAGACCCAGGGTCAGGCGCGCCATGGCCGGATGGCAGTGCGCCAGATGCCAGGCGAGCACCACCGCTGAGCGGGTGAAGCGCAGGCATGCGACGTCGGTGCGTGTGGAGTCCGCATGGTCCCGGATTGACGCGCTGGCCTGAGCCTGCGAACGCCAATATGCATGATCACGGAAACGAAGGTCGAACAGTGCCACCGGCAGCCGCATCAGCCCGGTATCTCCAACTCGAAGCGGCAGTCCCGCCAGCACCTTCGGCGCCAGGCCCAGTCCCTCATCCAGGCCAGCCGTCGCACGTCGTGCGCATAAAAGCGCCAAAAACTCTGCGTTGGCTTCCATGACCGCCGCCAGGACTCTCGGCTCGAGAATGTCTGCCTTGGACCAGCCCAGCGAGTCTTCCGGTGGAACCAGTGCCAGGTGCTGTTGCAACGCCATGCTCCCCCTCCCCTACCCGTCGATTCGATCCCGGGTTGCGACCTTCACAAGAGACTGGTAAATTTTTACCAGTCAAAGCGCTCGCTGTCAACAAGGAGGGAAAGGGGATGAGGATTTCCGATGACCGCTATACCAAGGACCGACTGAGGTACGACCTTGCCATGCGCCTGATCCTGCATGAGGCCAGGACGAGCACGATCCGCGCCTGGACAGGCCTCAGCGACGACCGGATCAGGAAGCTCTATCGCAGTTACGCGGCCAGCGAACCAGGCCACAGCGTGAAGCGCCACCGGGGCAAAGCCCCTAGGCAGGCCGCCTATTTCCTGAGCAACCCCGAACTCCGCCTGCAATCGGCCAACCTGGCCGCAATCCTTTGCCAGCTCGGGCTGCTGGACCATCCTGCAGGTGACGACACGCTGTCCGCGGCCAGCCGGTTCTGCGAGGCTTACGAGGCCTTCAGGCGCCAGCATGCCGAGCCGCGCATCGGCTTCGAGCACGCATGGTTCCTCTGTCACGCCCTGCGGCGGCGCCGGGAACTCGGCCTGGGTGAGTGTCCCGCTTGCGGGGGTCTGGTGGTGATGCCGTCCTTCGCCCTCCACCCCCAGAGCTGCTCGCTGTGCACCCATGGCATCCGCGAACCCGAGGCGGCGCTGATGGCTTAGAATCGCAGGCCTTTAACCATGCATAGGCCGCCTAAAATCAACCTGTTTGCGGGCGCACATGTTGATCGCCTCGCCATCGACCGCCGTGATCCGGGCGTGCTGACCAAAGCCCTGGGGGAAGCCGGCGCGCGGGTCGTGCCGATCTGGGGATCGGAAACGCTGATCCACGAAGGCGATCCCGCGCATGCGCTGCTGCTGGCGCCCGAGGAGTGCCTCGACCATCTCGACGGCCCGGAACAGCTGATCCTGCTGGGACGGTACCGGGGTGCCCCGCTGTTTGTGGCCGATCTGGGCCACGCACCTGCCACGCAAGGGCGCGGCCAGGTCCTCGATCTGCGCATGGCCGGCAATCTGCTCGATTTCAACGAGGCCGGCATGCTCGCCTACGCCCGGGCCATGGTGTTCTGGAAACGACGCCATCGTCACTGCGGGTCCTGTGGAGCCGCCGCGGTGCCCGAGCGGGCCGGACACGTCATGCGCTGCAGTGACGGCGCCTGCGGCGCGACCTGGTTTCCACGCGTGGATCCCGCAATCATCGTGCTGGTCACGGATGGGGAACGGGCACTGCTCGGGCGTCAAGCCGCCTGGCCGGCCGGCCGCTACTCCACGCTGGCGGGATTCGTTGAACCTGGCGAGAGCCTCGAGGACACGGTCCATCGTGAGGTCTTTGAGGAAACCGGGGTGAGGCTGGCGGGCATCGAGTATCACTCCTCGCAGCCATGGCCTTTTCCCTCCTCATTGATGCTCGGCTTCACGGCCATGGCCGCCAGCACCGACATTCGCGTTGACGACGATGAATTGGAAGACGCCCGCTGGTTCAGCAGGGACGACATCACGGCTGGCAGGGTCGTGTTACCACCGCCCACCTCGGTGTCTTTTCAGTTGATTTCAAGCTGGTTCGATCGGGGCGGAGTCGGCACCCTCGCCGAGTTGGCCGGCCGGTGCACCTGGCAGGGGCGCTAGGCGGTTCCCGATGTGCCTGGTCGTGCTGTCGCACCGGATCCATCCGGACTACCCGGTCGTGCTGGTGGGACACCGGGACGAATTCCATTCCAGGCCGACGGCAGCCATGGGCTGGTGGCAGGACCGCCCCGACGTGCTGGCCGGCAGGGACCTCAAGGCGGGCGGAACCTGGCTGGGGGTCGCGCGCAGCGGTCGCTGGGCCGTGGTCACCAACTTTCGTCAGCCCGGCGACCCGCCTCGGGATGCACCCTCGCGGGGCGAGTTGGTCACCGACTTCCTGGACTCGGCGCTGCCGGTCCGACAGGCTGCGCCCAGGCTGGCGGCGAGGGCAGCGGCCTACGCCGGATTCACCCTGCTGGTGTCAGATGGCGTCGACGTCGCCTGCATCACCAACCGTCCAGACACCCACACACAGGTCCTGGGCAGCGGCACCTACGGCCTCAGCAACGCCAGGCTGGACGATCCCTGGCCTAAGGTGGTCCAGAGTCGCCAGCGGGTGGCTGCCTTGCTGGCCAAGGGCCCACCCGACCCAGCCGGCCTGTTTGGCGCCCTGGCCGATCGGGCCCAAGCGGATGAGGCCGACCTGCCCGACACGGGCCTTGGCCTGGCCGTCGAGCGGAGCCTGTCACCCGCCTTCATCGTCGGCAACGACTACGGCACCCGCAGCGCGACGGTGCTGACCGTCGATCGCGAGGGAGCCATGCGAATCATGGAACGGCGTTTCGCTGCCGGCGGGGTGGTGACCGGCCGCAGTGCGTTCGCATTTAACACGATTCGCCTGGGTTGATCCGCAGCTAGAATCCGGGATAGTGGGTTCCGGACCTCCGATGCGCATCATCCCCTTCATGACCACCCTGTTGCTGCTGATGCCCGTTGCATCGGCGGGCGGCGCGCCCGTCATCAACGTCGAGGTCAAGGGCGTCTCCGGACCCATGCTCGACAACGTCAACGCCTATCTCAGCCTGAGGCGCTTCGCCCGTGCCGAGGACCTCGACCAGGACCAGGTCGACAGGCTGGCGCTGCGGGCACGGCGAGAAGCCCTGGAGGCGCTGAAGCCTTTCGGCCACTACCGGGCCAGCGCGGAGGTGGTGGTCGAAAGCACGACCGAGGGCTGGCTTGCGACGGTCACCGTGGAGCCTGGCGAGCCGGTCATGCTCCGCCGCGTCGAAGTTTTTATCGAGGGCGCCGGCAGCACCGACCCCTCACTGTGGCTGGTCGCGGAGGACAAGGCACCGCAGGTCGATAAGGCGCTCAACCATCCCGCCTACGCCGAATTGAAGGGCGCACTGCAAAGGGCTGCCGCGGTTCGCGGCTATGCGGATGCCAGCTTCAGCACCGCGGAGATCCTGGTCGACCTGGAAGCCGGCGAGGCCGAGGTCAAACTGGTTCTCGACACGGGGCCGCGTTACCGCTTCGGTGAGACCCGTTTCGCCCAGGATTCGCTCGACCCGAAACTCATCGCCCGCTACCTGCGCTATCGGGAAGGCGACTGGTACGACACCTCGCTGCTACTGCAGACGCAGTTCGCGCTCGACGACAGCGATTATTTCCGGATCGTGGAGGTCCTGCCGCAGGAGCGAGACCGTGACACGCTCACGGTACCGATCAGGATCGATGCGGAGGACAACCTGCTCCAGCGTTACCGGGTCGGACTCGGCTACGCCACCGACACCGAAGCGCGGGCGTTGCTCGGCTGGAATCATCGTCGCCTCAATCGTCGGGGTCACCGCCTGTCACTGGAGGCGAGGTTATCCAGCCCCGAACAGGCCCTGGACGCCAGCTATGTGGTCCCCTGGCGCGACCCGGCCATGGAGAAACTCGCGCTCAAGCTGTCACTGGGCAAGGCCCAACGTGGCGACGTCGAGACTGATGGCTTGACGCTGGCGCCTAGCCTTACCCAGACCAGCGGTCGCTGGCAGCGGGTCCTGTTCATGAACTTCGACTACACGCGGGACAGCCTGGTCGGCGCTGCCGGCGCAGACGCCGAGGTCAGTACCGACCGCAGCCACCTGCTGGTCCCGGGGATCTCGATGTCGACCATCCCGCCGGGCTTCATCGGCAGCGAGCCGCAGGGACGCGGCTTGTACGCCGAACTGATCGGTTCAGCGGGCGCGCTTGGCTCGGACGCGGATTTCCTGCGGCTGCTGGTCCGGGATGAGCGCCGGCTCGACCTTGGCGGACCCTGGCACCTCGTGCTGCGCGGAGAACTGGGCCTAAGCCTGGTGGAAGACTTCGGGCAGCTGCCCAGCCAGTACCGGTTCTTCGCCGGTGGCGACCGGAGCGTGCGCGGCTATGGCTACCAGGAGTTGTCGCCGCGTGATGTGGATGGCAATCGGGTCGGGGGCCGCCATCTGCTCATCGCCAGCGTGGAAGTGGAGCGCGACCTGCCGCGCAACCTCGGACTCGCCGTGTTCGTGGACGGCGGCAATGCCTTCGACAACTTCGGTGACCGGCTGCAATATTCAGCGGGCATCGGCCTGAGGTATCGGCTGCCCTTCCTGGTGGTCGGTGTGGACGTGGCCCAATCGCTGTCGGAACCCGGCCGGGCGCCGCGTTTCCACCTCAACTTCAGCCCCATCCTGTGAACCGCGGCAAGCTCATCAAGGGCATCCTGATCTGCGCAGCCGGTCTGCTGCTGGCCGCGTCGATCGCCGTGACCTGGCTGGTGCGCAGTGAATCGGGCCTGAGGACGCTGGTCGACCTGCTCGACAGGGTGTCGGCACTCGAAGTTGATGCGGTGGGCATCAGCGGACGGCTGAACGAGGGCGTGACGCTCACCAGCCTGGTGGTGACCTCCCGCACGCTGGAGCTCGCCGCAACCAACGTGAAGGTCTCGATGCGCGCCTATCCGCTGCTGCTGGGTGAATTATCCCTGCCGGAGCTGGTCATCGGCACCTTGCAGGTGAAGCCACTCGGTAATGCGCCTGCAGCGGATGAGCCACGCTTCCTGCCACGCTGGCTCCGCATCGACATCGGCCGACTCAGGATCGGCGAGCTGCGAGTGGTGAGCAACGCCGGCAGCACGAGGGTGGGCTCCATCGATGCCGGCGTCGAGATCAGTCACGCCCGGGTCGATGCCGTGCTCGGGTCACTGCGCAGCCCGCTCGGCTCGGCGAGCGGCACGCTGCGTGCAGTCGCTGCGCGGCCGTTACGACTTCGGCTGACGGTGGACTGGCAGACACAGCAGGTAGATGGCCTCGAGGGCTCGCTGCAGGTCCGTGGCGACCTTGACCGGCTGACCGGGCAGTTGACTGCGCGGGGTCCCATCGAAGCCTCTGGAGACATCTTGCTTGAGTCGCTGGGTCCCGACCTCAGCTGGCAGCTGGACGGCAACCTCGCCTACACGACGGCACCGGAGGGCCTGACACAGTTCGCGGGGGGCCCTCTGCGGGGGCGGTTTCGCGCGTCCGGCAGCCTGCGCGAACTGGCGCTGGGGGCCGATCTCGACGCCCTGCCCACCTTCCCCGACGGACTCGTCCTCACGGCCGGGCTGGAATTTCAG
>JAURMS010000108.1 GCA_030830595.1 Gammaproteobacteria bacterium
ATTACGGAGGAGCGCAAGGAACGCATTGATTTCTCGGACCCCTACTACGCCACGGATACGCGGGTCTTTGCGCTCAAGGAAAAAATGGGTGCGCCACCCCGTACGGGTTCAGCCAAACCGAAACCGACCTCAATCAGCGATATTCGCGCACAGTCTGGAGGCGGCCCGGCCAAGCCGGAGGCCGATGCGCCAATCCAGATCCGCTCCAACGATGACCTGGCCGGGATCCGCGTCGGGACAGTGCTTGGCTCGGCCCAGGACGCGTATGTCCGAAAGAATTACCCCACCGCGCAAGTCTTGCAGTACAACACTTCCGCCGACCTGGTAATGGCGGTGGAAGGCAGTCGGGTAGAGGCGGGCGTCGCCGGCCGGGATTCTCTCAATGAGATCCTCGCCGACAATACCCAACTGGCCATGCTCGAGACTCCCCTGTTCTCCATGGACATTGGCGCCGGGTTCAAGAAGGGCAATCAGGCGCTGCGCGAGGCTTTCAACAGGTTCCTGGCCGAAATCCGCGCGGCCGGCACCTACGATGACATGGTCCAGCGCTGGTTCGTCCGTAAGGAGCGGACCATGCCCACCCTGCCGGCAGAGGGCACGGCCGGAACCCTCACCATCGGCACCGCGACCAACGGTTTCCCATTCGGGGCCATCCAGGACGGGAAATTAGCCGGGTTCGACATCGAGCTGGCCAGGCGCTTCGCCGCCTCGCAGGGCAAGCAGGCGACGTTCCTGGATATGGATTTTGGGGGCTTGATCGCGGCCCAGGTCGCCGGCAAGGTCGACATGCTGGTTACCGCCATGTTCATTACGCCGGAACGCAAGGAACGTATCGATTTTTCCGATCCTTATTACAGTGATGAGAGCCGGGTCTTTGCGCTCAAGCGGAACATCGTCCAGCCGCCGAAGCCGTCAGGCAGCCAGCTGGCCACCCCGGCCGACCTGCACGGTCGACGCATCGGCGTCATGCTGGGCTCCGCCCAGGAAGGCTTTGCGACCAAGACCTTTACCGACAGCGAGATCCTGCAGTACCGCACGGCGGCTGACCTGGTACTGGCGGTCCATGATGGCAAGGTGGACGCCGGCTTCATGGACGGCGATCCGCTGCGCGAAATCCTCGCGCAGCAGCCAGGCTTTGCCATCCTGGGCGAGCCACTGTTTGTGAGCGAGGCAGGCGCCGGATTCAGCAAGGCCTCGGTTGAGCTGCGTGATCAGTTCAACCAGTTCCTGGCCGGCATCCGCGCCGATGGTACCTACGATGACATGATCGAACGGTGGATCAGGGGCAAGGACAGCACCATGCCCACGCTGCCGGAGAAGCCCAGGCAGGGCAAGCTGACCGTCGCCACCAATGACTTTGGCCTGCCCTTTGTTGCGGTTCAGGACGGGCGTCTGGTCGGCTTCGACATGGAACTTGCCGAGCGCTTTGCGCACTTCCTGGGTCGGGAGGTAGAGCTGCTCAATATGGACTGGAGCGCGGTCATCGCGGCCACCGTGAGCGGCAAGGCCGACGTCGGCCTTGGGTGCATGTTCATCACCGAGGAACGCAAGCAGAACATCCTTTTTTCGGACCCCTACTATGAGGCGGAGTCACTGGCCATCGTGCTCGCTTCACGCGCAGCCGGGGCTGATGCGGAAGCAGCCCAACCGCCCACGGCGCCTTCCTGGCTTGACGGCCTGAAGGCCAGCATCGAAAGCAACCTGGTACGGGAAAGGCGCTATCTGCTGATCTGGGATGGATTGAAGACCACCGTGGTGATCTCGATCTTTGCCACAATATTTGGGACCTTGCTGGGCGGCCTGGTCTGCATGATGAGGATGTCGTCCAGCCGTTGGCTGCAGTGGCCGGCTCGCAGCTATATCGCAGTCCTCAGGGGCACTCCCGTGCTGGTGCTGCTGATGCTGATCTTCTATGTGGTGTTTGCCTCCGTGGATATCAGCCCGGTCTTTGTGGCAGTCGTGGCCTTCGGGATGAACTTTGCCGCCTATGTGGCGGAGATCTACCGCTCCGGCATCCAGAGCATCGACCGGGGCCAATCGGAAGCCGGTATCGCCATGGGCTTCAGCCGCTTCCGCACCTTCCTGTATGTGATCCTGCCTCAGACCGTGCAGCGGATCCTGCCCGTCTACAAGGGAGAATTCATCTCACTGGTGAAGATGACCTCGATCGTGGGTTACATTGCCGTGCAGGACCTCACCAAGGCCAGCGACATCATCCGCAGCCGGACCTTTGACGCCTTCTTCCCACTGGTGATGGTGGCCATCCTCTATTTCGTGATCGCCTGGGTACTGATCCAGGCCCTCGAATACCTGGAACGCAGGACCGATCCCAAGCAGCGGCGGCGTAAGGCGGTGTCCAAATGATCAAGATCGAGCACCTTTCCAAGGTCTATGGGGACGTGACGGTTCTCAAGGACATCAATGCCGAAATCCGCAAGGGCGAGGTCGTTTCCATCATTGGTCCCTCGGGTACCGGCAAGAGCACGCTCCTGCGCTGCCTGAACCTGCTGGAACACCCAACCTCAGGATCGATCACGGTAGACGGCATCAACCTGCTCGACCCTGCCACGGATGTGCCAGCTATTCGCCAGCGCATGAACATGGTCTTTCAGTCCTTCAACCTGTTCGCCCATCTCTCGGCGCTGGAAAACCTCACCCTGGCACCGATCAAGCTCCGGGGCATGGCCCCCAAGGACGCAGAAGAAAAGGGGATGGAGCTGCTCAGGCTGGTGGGGCTTGGCGAGAAGGCCCACCACTTTCCAGATGAGCTCTCGGGCGG
>JAURMS010000109.1 GCA_030830595.1 Gammaproteobacteria bacterium
CGGCCGCCAGCGCGGAGATGACCCGGGTGGCAACACCCGGCGTCGGCAGCATCGACGAGGTCTGCCAGTTGCTGGCGCGCCCACCCGAGACCGTCCTGAAGACGCTTCTGGTCGCCGCCGCCGAGGGTGGCGTGGTTGCGCTGGTCCTGCGCGGCGACCATGAACTGAACGCGGTGAAGGCCCAGAAACTGCCCGGCGTGGCCAGCCCGCTCAGGATGGCCAGTGCAGCGGATGTCCTCTCGGCCACCGGCACGAGCCCCGGCTCCATCGGTCCGCTCGGACTGAACTGCCCCGTGTACGTCGACCATGCAGCGCTGGCGTTGGCGGACTTCGCCTGCGGGGCCAACGAGGATGGCTATCACCTGGTCGGCGTGAACTGGGATCGTGACCTGCCCTCTCCCCCGGCGGCAGACCTGCGCAACGTGGTCGCCGGCGATCCCAGCCCGAGTGGCAACGGTCATTTGCGGATCGCCCGTGGCATTGAGGTGGGTCACATCTTCCAACTCGGCCGCAAGTACAGCGAGGCCCTGGGCGCCGAGGTGCTGGATGAGGACGGCAAGCCGGTCGCCCTGTACATGGGGTGCTACGGAATCGGCGTGACCCGGGTGGTGGCAGCGGCCATCGAACAGAACCATGACGAGCGCGGCATCATCTGGCCCGAGCCGATCGCGCCCTTCAAGGTCGTGGTGATCCCGCTCAACTGGAACAAGTCACCCCGGGTCCAGGCAGCGGCCACCCGGCTCTATGAAGATCTGCTGGCGGCCGGCGTGGAGGCATTGCTCGACGACCGCGACGCGCGACCCGGCGTCAAGTTCGCCGACGCCGAGTTGATCGGGATCCCGCACCGCGTGGTGGTGGCAGAGCGAGGACTGGATGCCGGTTGCCTCGAATACCGTCACCGGCGCGCCGAGTCCAACGAGGAACTGCCCCTGGAGGGCGCCTGCCAGGCCCTGCTGGCGCGCCTCTCGAGGTGAGGGACACCTTGCGCCGGTGCCTGCTGGTCGCCTGCCTGGCGGCGGCAGGGACGGCGCAGGGCTCTGCCCAGCGGGATCCTGCACTGCGTGCCGTGATCGCGGCCGCCATCCAGGCAAAACCCTGCTTCGACGACCAGTTCGACGAAGCCGTCTGGATGGCCTTGATGCAGCCGCGGGTGGAACGTCGACTGAGGCAGCGGCCCCACGACCTGCGGCTCGGCGATGACCTCGCCGCGACGGCCAGGCAGATCGTGACAGCCGTGCACTGTGAAGCGAGCAAGCACTCGAGCCTGCGCGACCGCCCTCACCTGGTGCTCGCCGTGATCGACGTCGAAAGCGCCTTTAACCCGTTTGCCGTCTCGCACGCCGGAGCGGTCGGACTGATGCAGGTGATGCCGTTCTGGCCCAGCCAGTTGGGACTCGAGAGGCCTGACCTGATCGACGTGGAACTCAACATCAGGATGGGCACGAGCATCCTTGCCTATTACCTCGACAAGGAATCCGGAGACTACCGGCGTGGACTGGCCCGCTATAACGGCAGCCTGGGCCGGCGCCAGTATCCGGATCGGGTTCTCAACCGGCTGGAACGGTACTGGGGGCGCTGAGGATCAGGGCCGGCGGGCGGTTTCGAGCGCCATGATGGCCTGTTCGCGGGCCTCAACGGCTGCGGTCTGGGCCTCGCGGTACATGGACCGCTGCAGCATCTGCAGCGCCTCGGCCATGGCCGACTGAGCCCGGCCGAGCTCCTCGGGAGCGCGCTCCCTGGCGCCGGCGGCCTCGGCCGCCTGGATGGCCTGCCGCGCATCGCTCATCTCCTGGACCGGGACCGGTGCGCAGGCCATCAGCAGGCACCCCAGCAGGCCCGCGATCAGGCCAGACCTCAGCATGGGTAACTTGTTGAGCGGACAGCATGGCACAACCCCAAACTAGCAAGCGTCGCGAGAGCCCGTCAAGGCCGGCAACCCCATGAAAAACGGCCAAATTCGTCGCGCCGACGCACAATCCCTGAGCGAACCACTCGACAAACCCGTTCTGATTACGTGGAATCAGCACCATGACCAGACTCCTAGTGTTGTTTTATTCGCGCAACGGCTCGACCCTGAAGCTGGCCCGGCAGGTCGCTCGTGGCGTGGACGCCGTGCCCGGCGCCGAGGCCATCCTGCGCACGGTGCCGCCGGTCGCTGCGGTAACCGAGGTAGCCGCCCCGCCGGTGCCGCCGAGCGGCTGTCCCTATCTCGAGCTTGCAGAACTGGAGGCCTGCGACGGCCTGCTGCTGGGCAGCCCGGTGCGCTTCGGCAACATGGCTGCCCCACTCAAGGCCGTGCTCGACTCCACCTCCGGGCTGTGGCTCTCAGGCGCCCTGTCCGGCAAGCCTGCCGGTGTGTTTACCTCTGGCGCCTCACCGCACGGTGGGCAGGAGAGCACGCTGTTATCGATGATGCTGCCCCTTCTTCATCACGGCATGCTGATCGTCGGCCTGCCTTTCACCGACGGATTGCTGACCGGCACCCGCGGTGGAGGCACCCCCTATGGCGCCAGTCACCTCGCCCGCGAAACGGAGGGCGGGCGCCTGCTCGAGGAGGAGAGCCAGTTGGCCTTTCGGCAAGGTCAGCGGGTGGCCGAGGTGGCCGTCGCCCTGGCCGCCGGC
>JAURMS010000012.1 GCA_030830595.1 Gammaproteobacteria bacterium
GCCCGCTGGCGGGACACTGATTTCCCAGACCCTGCTCCGGCACAGTAACGACCTGTACTTCCGTGAGCGGATGCCGTGGCGTCTGGGCATGGTCAGGCTGGATGCAGGGCCTACGGTCGTGGTGCACCTGCACGAGGAAGTGCCGACGCCGCCCGTCAGGGTAAGGGTCGTTGCGCGACTGGATAAAGCCGGGATGGGAGTGCTACTGGGGCTTCCGGAGAAGGATGTGTCGAACATGGCAGATGACAAACAACTGCGCGAAATGACCTGTGACCCGAGGTATCGCAAGGTGCTGGTAACCGACGGCAAGACGGCGGTGGGTCAGGCCCTGGTGAGGGAACTGGTGGCGGCCGGTGTCGACCTGGTCTGGGTGGGTCATAGCCAGCCGTGGAAGCCGGCTGAGGGTTTGGCTGAACTCCGAGCCCTGCCGCAGGTGAGCTTGATCCCTCTTGATCTGACCGATGCGCGCTCGGTCAAGGAGGTGGCGAGCGAGATTGGTGCCAAGGTGGACATCGTGGTCAACAACGCCGAATGCCATCGCGGTCATGGCATTGCCTCCCGTTACGGCACCGACGTTGCGCGCGCGGAAATGGACATCAACTATTTCGGCCTGTTGAGACTCGCCCAGGAACTCGGTCCGGTGATGCGGGCCCGCGGTGCGGATGGCCAATCCAGCGCAGTGGCTTGGGTCAACCTGCTGTCGATCTTTGCGCTGGCCAACTTCCCGGCTCACGGCACCTATTCGGCCTCCAAGGCGGCCGCCCTGTCCTTGTCCCAATGCCTGCGCGCCGAGATGCGGGCGGCGGCGATCCGGGTGGTCCACGTGTTTCCCGGCCCGGTCGATGAGGAATGGACCGAGGAACTGCCGCCTCCCAAGCTGGCACCGGCTGCCCTGGCCCGTGCCGTAGTGGCGGCTCTCCGCGAGGGGGTGGAAGATGTCTACCCCGGCGAGGTTGCCAGGGAATGGCGTGAGCGCATGCGGGATGGCGGTAAGTCCCTGGAGCGTGAACTCGCCATGGCCCAGCCATGAGCAAGACGACCGCCATCGTGACCGGGGGCAGCACCGGCATCGGTCTGGCCATCTGTCGCAGGTTGCTGGCCAACGGCCTGCAGGTCATCAACCTGTCCCGGCGGCCGGCCGGACTGGCGGCCCCCGGTTTGATTTCCGTCAGCGTGGACCTGATGGATCCGGCGGCCACCCGTGAGGTCGCCAACCGTATCGTCCGGGAGCATCAGGTAACCACCGTCGTGCATAACGCTGGCGCGATCCGTGAGAAGAACCTGGAAGCGGTAGAGCCCGACGACTTACAGGCATTGTTCAACCTCCATCTTGCTGCGCCGGTGGCACTCGTTAAGGCCGCGCTACCTGCCATGAGAGCGGCGCGTCATGGCCGGGTGGTGCTGGTGTCTACCCGGGCTGTGCTCGGGCTGGCCAAGCGGACGGCCTACGCCTCTACCAAGGCCGGCATGCTCGGGATGGCAAGAACCTGGGCGTTGGAACTCGGGCCGGAGGGTGTGACGGTCAACGTAGTGGCTCCCGGGCCCATCGCGGAGACGGAGATGTTCGACGGCGTGGTGCCTGCAGGTGACCCGCGACGGGAGCAGCTCGCCCGTACGATTCCCGTGCGTAGGCTTGGCAACCCTGATGACGTGGCACAGGCGGTGGAGTTTTTCGTCCGCCCAGAGGCCGCTTTCATTACCGGGCAGGTGTTGTACGTGTGTGGTGGCACGTCGGTTGGCAGCCTGACGCTTTGAAAATGGACCTGCGTGGAGGGTGAAGCATGAGTGACGGACTGCTGGCCCAGTTAGTGGTAGCCCTTTCCCAGCGCCGGGTCCGGATCGTCGACCTCACGCAAACTTTGTCGCCGGAGTTTCCGCAGATCGTCCTGCCGCCGGAAATGGCCCAGGCGTGGCCGTTCCGGCTCGAGGAGGCCTCCCGTTACGATGAGCGCGGCCCGGGTTGGTATTGGAATAACTTCTCCTGCAGTGAGCACACCGGTACCCACTTCGATGCTCCGATCCATTGGGTCAGCGGGCGGGACCTCCCCAACAACGCGACCGACACCTTGCCGCTGGAAGACCTGATTGGTCCGGCCTGTGTCATGGACTGCTCACGACAAGCGGCTGCGGATCCGGATTTCCTGCTGACTGCCGATCACATCCGTGACTGGGAACGGCAGTACGGGCGCATTCCCCCGCGGGCCTGGTTCCTGATGCGTACTGACTGGTCGCAGCGCCGTGACCCGGTTGCTTACCAGAACCTCGATGAGGCAGGGCAGCACACTCCCGGGCCAGATACCTCAGCGGTGCGTTTCCTGGTGGAAGAGCGTGACGTTGTGGGCTTCGGCTCAGAGGCGATCGGTACAGACGCGGGTCAGGGCGCGCACCTGAAACCACCTTACCCTTGTCACTACTACATGCATGGTAACGGCCGGCACGGACTGCAGTGCCTCACCAATCTCGACCTGCTGCCGCCAACCGGTGCAGTGATCATCTGTCCGCCGCTGAAGATCAGGCAGGGCTCGGGCAGTCCCTTGCGGGTCCTGGCCCTGGTGGAGCGTTCGGCTTGAATTTCAGGCCTTCGGAGGGACCGCCATGAAGCGCTTCATCCGTTTGGCGATGTCGGTAGGGATGGGTACCGGGGTGCGCTTTTTCTGGTCGATGAAAACCAGGACCTGCCGGACGGTCATCCTCACCTCACCCTGACAGGACGCGTTGATGTCCAGCGAGCAGGAGGTCCGGCCGATTTTCGTCACCCCCAGCTGGAAGGTCAGCCGTTCGCCGAAGTGGGCCGGCTTCGGAAAGTCGACTTCGAAGTGCACGGTCGGGGCGACCAACCCCTTGTGGTATAGCAGGCCCGGAAAGCTGGCCTCCAGCCCGTCCTCGAACCAGTCCTCGACGAACCGGTTGATCATCTCGAAATAGCGTGGGTAGAAGACGATCTGGGCCGGGTCGCAATCCCCGAACCGCACAGAGACTTCCTTTTGAAAGGCTGGCATGGCGCGCTCCACTTGAGAGACCTGATTCTAGCCGATGGGGCGCGTTTAATATTTGCCGTATGAATATTTTAGATTTAAACTAAATATTCTGCCAAGTTGACCGAACGTACTGGGAGACGGCCCTTGAAACGAATTGTTTGTCTCGGTGGCGGCCCCGCCGGCCTGTATACCGCCATCCTGTTCAAGAAGGCCCTGCCGCAAACCCGGGTCGAGGTCTACGAACGTAACCGGCCTGACGACACCTTCGGTTGGGGCGTGGTGTTTTCCGACCAGACCATGGCCGGTTTTCGGGAGACTGACCGCGAGAGCCACGACGCCATCGTGGGCAGCTTCTACCATTGGGATGACATCGACGTGCACTTCCGTGGTACCCGGATTCGTACCGGTGGCCACGGCTTCTGCGGCATCGGCCGCAAGCAGCTGCTCAACCTGCTGCAGGAGCGAGCAGGGCAGCTGGGTGTCGAGATGTCCTTCCAACAGGAAATTGACTCTGATGCCCCCTACCGTGATGCCGACCTGGTGGTTGCCTCCGACGGCGTGAACAGCAAGGTGCGCAGTCTCCACAAGGAGGTGTTCAAACCCGACATCGATGTCCGCAACTGCAGGTTCATCTGGCTGGGTACTGAGCAACCCTTCGATGCCTTTACTTTCGCCTTCGAGGAAACCGAGCACGGCTGGTTCCAGATTCACGCCTACCAGTTCAGCGAGACCCTCTCCACGGTCATCGTCGAGACGCGCGAGGAAACCTGGCGTGCTCACGGTCTCGACAAGTACGACACCGACCAGTCGATCCGCTTCTGCGAGGACCTATTTGCCGACTACCTCGGCGGCCATTCGCTGATGAGTAACGCGCGTCACCTACGAGGCTCGGCCTGGCTCAACTTCAACCGCGTTTTTTGCCGTCAATGGCACGACGGCAACCTGGTATTGATCGGAGATGCCGCCCATACCGCCCACTTCAGCATCGGTTCCGGCACCAAGCTCGCCATGGAAGATGCCCGTTCGCTCGTGCAGCATGTTGCCGGGGCCAGCGACGTCCCGCGTGGCCTGGCCAGCTACCAGGCCGAACGCTCGGTCGAGGCGCTGCGCCTGCAGAGCGCGGCCAGGAACCGCATGGAGTGGTTCGAGAATGTCGAACGCTACGTACACCTGCCGCCGTGGCAGTTCACCTACAGCCTGCTGACAGGCAGCCAGCGGATCAGTCATGACAGCTTGCGGCTGCGCGATCCCGGCTTCGTCGAGGAAGTGGAGACTCACCTGGCCAAGGAAGCAGGGGCCTCGCCAGCCCGGCCACCCATGTTCCTGCCTTTCAAGCTCCGCAGCCTGGAGCTGGAAAATCGCGTGATTGTCTCGCCGATGGCGCAGTACATGGCGGTCGATGGAGTACCTGGTGATTGGCACTTGATGCACTACGGCGCGCGCGCGGTGGGCGGCGCTGGACTCCTGTTTACCGAGATGACCTGCGTCTCGCCGGAGGGGCGTATCACGCCGGGTTGTACCGGGCTCTGGAACGAAGCGCAGCGGGATGCCTGGCGCCGCGTAGTCGACTTCGTGCACGCCAACAGCCCCGCGAAGTTCTGCCTGCAGCTGGGCCATGCCGGTCGTAAGGGCTCAACCCAACTGGGCTGGCAGAAGATGGACTATCCGCTGGAAGCTGGTAATTGGCCAACCCTGGCGCCTTCGCCCTTGCCCTATCTCGAAGGGATCAGTGCGGCGCCTCGCGAGATGACCCGGGCGGACATGGATGCAGTGGTGGAGCAGTATGTGCGTGCCACCCGGCTTGGCGCCGAGGCCGGTTTCGACATGCTCGAACTGCACATGGCCCACGGCTACCTGCTGGCGAGCTTCCTGTCGCCCCTGACCAACCTGCGCCAGGACGAATACGGCGGCAGCGTCGACAATCGCCTGCGCTTCCCGCTGGAAGTCCTGCGCGCAGTCAGGGCCGAGTGGCCTTCCAGCCAGCCCCTGTCACTGCGTCTCTCTGCCTGTGACTGGGCGGCTGGCGGCCTTGAAGAAAATGACCTGATCAAGATTGGCGAGGCCTTCCGGGATGCCGGGGCAGACATCCTCGACGTATCGACTGGGCAGACCGTTCCTTGGCAGAAGCCGGTCTACGGCCGCATGTGGCAGACACCCTTTGCAGACTTGTTGCGTAACAAGCTGGCCATGCCCGTCATCGCGGTGGGAAATATTTTCGAGGCAGACCACCTCAATTCCATCATCGCCTCCGGGCGCGCCGACCTTTGTGCGGTGGCAAGGCCTCACCTGGCCGACCCGGCCTGGACCCTGCGAGCGGCCGCTGCCCAGCACTATGCCGGGCAGTGGTGGCCAACGCCGTACGAATCTGCTCGCTCGCAACTCGAGCGCAATCTCGAGCGCAGCCTGTCTGCCGAGGGCCGGGTGTGACGACCTCGGAAACGTCGCTGGCGGGTAGGCACGCGTTGGTCACCGGGGGCAGTCGTGGCATCGGCGCGGCGGTGGCCTCGCGGCTGGCTGGCAGCGGGGCCCGGATCACCCTGCTCGGTCGCGACGGCAAAGCGTTGGCGGGGGTAGCCAGCCAGTTGGGTAAGGATGCGGCTTTCGAAATCGTCGACGTGACTCATGCGGAGCAACTTGTCGAGGTGATCCAGCGCATCGACGCCAGGCAAGGCGTGGATATCCTGGTCAACAATGCAGGGGCTGCGAAAACCGCCCCGTTCTCGCGCACCAGCCTCGAGATGTGGGAGCAGATGCTGGCCCTCAATCTCACCGCCAGCTACCACGGCACTCAAGCCGTCCTGCCCGGCATGCTGCAACGAAACTTCGGGCGCATTATCAACATTGCGAGCACCGCCGGCCTGACCGGTTATGCCTACTGTGCCGCCTACTGCGCCGCCAAGCATGGCGTGGTGGGGCTGACTCGCTCCCTCGCTCGGGAACTGGCGCGGACGGGCATTACCGTCAACGCAGTCTGTCCCGGCTTTACCGATACGGGCCTGGTGGGTGCGGCGATCGGCAACATTGAGGCGACCACCGGGCGTTCTCGCGAGCAGGCACTGGAAGCGCTGGTAGCGAACAATCCGCAACGCCGTCTGGTCCGTCCCGAGGAGGTGGCCGCTGCGGTGCTATGGCTCTGCCAGGAGGACAGTGCGTCGGTCACCGGCCGCAGCCTGCCCATCGATGGAGGAGAATTGCCATGAGCAGACCCAGCCCAACTGAAAGCCTGGCCAGCGACGCGGAGACGCGTGCGAGCAGCGATCACCACGAGGCCTTGCGGCTCTGGCTGCGACTGCTGGCCGCCACCGGCCTGGTGGAACAGCGCATCCGCAAATTGCTGCAGGAGCGCTTCGGTACCACCCTGCCGCGCTTCGACCTCATGTCCCAGTTGGAGAGGGCCCCAGAGGGCCTGCGCATGGGTGAACTGTCCCAGCGCATGATGGTGACGGGCGGCAACGTCACGGCCATCACCGATGCGTTGGAGGCCGAGGGCCTGGTCATCCGCGTGGCCGATCCCACCGATCGCCGTGCCCAGCGGGTGAGGCTCACTCCGATGGGTCGGCGCGCTTTCCAGCAGATGGCGGTGGAGCACGAGGGCTGGATTGTCGAGGCCTTCGACGATCTGTCACCCCGCGAGATGCAGTCGCTGGCCCA
>JAURMS010000110.1 GCA_030830595.1 Gammaproteobacteria bacterium
GTCACGGAGGCCTTCCGGCTGATCCTCTCGAACCCGCGGGTGAAGGCCATCCTCATCAACATCTTTGGTGGCATCGTCCGCTGCGACATCATCGCCGACGGCATCGTGCAGGCGGTTGCCGACGTGGGTGTCTCGGTGCCGGTCATTGTGCGCCTGGAAGGCACCAACGCCGACATTGCCAGGGACAAGCTGGCGAAAAGCGGGCTCGCCATCACGGCGGCGGGCGATCTGACCGATGCGGCCACCAAGGCCGTCACCCTCGCGGGGGCAGCATGAGCATTCTCGTCAACAAGTCCAGCCGGGTCCTCTGCCAGGGCTTCACCGGCAAGCAGGGCACCTTTCATTCCGAGCAGGCGATTGCCTACGGCACCCAGCTGGTGGGTGGCGTTACGCCCGGGCGCGGCGGCGAAAAACACCTTGATCGCCCGGTGTTCAACACCGTGCGCGAGGCAGTGAAGGCCACCGGCGCCGACGTCAGCATGATCTACGTGCCGGCCCCCTACGCCGCGGACTCCATCCTGGAGGCCGTTGATGCGGGGATCCGGCTGATCGTGTGCATCACCGAGGGCATCCCGGTGAACGACATGATCAAGGTCAAGGCCGCGCTTGCCGATCGCGACTGTCGGCTGGTGGGGCCGAACTGCCCGGGAGTGATCACTCCGGGTGAATGCAAGGTCGGCATCATGCCTGGTTTTATTCACCAGCCCGGCCGGGTGGGCATCGTCTCCCGCTCCGGGACGTTGACCTACGAGGCGGTGTTCCAGACCACCCGACTGGGCCTCGGCCAGAGCAGCTGTGTGGGCATCGGCGGCGACCCGGTGCGCGGCATGAACTTTGTCGACGTGCTGGCTTTGTTCGAGCAGGATCCGCAGACCGAGGGCATTGTCATGGTTGGCGAGATCGGCGGGGCCGATGAAGAGGCCGCGGCGGAGTTCATCAAGTCGAGTGTCTCCAAGCCCGTGGTGGCCTACATCGCCGGGGTCACGGCGCCGGCCGGCAAGCGCATGGGTCATGCCGGTGCGGTTATCGCCGGGGGCAAGGGCACCGCGGAGGACAAGTTCCGCGCCCTGGAGGCGGCTGGAGTGACCACCGTTCGCTCGCCGGCCGAACTGGGCTCGGCCATGCGGTCCCGGCTGAAGAGCGGCTAGCAGGCTTCATGCGCATCGCGCTCGGGCAGGTCGACTGTTTCGTCGGGGACGTTCCGGGCAACGAGGCGCGGATCCTGCGGGTGGCGGAGCAGGCTCGCACCGAGGGTGCGCGGCTGCTGCTCCTGCCCGAGCTGGCGCTCTCCGGCTATCCGCCGGAGGACCTGCTGTTCCATCGCGGTTTCCGTCATCGTATCGATGCCGCCCTGGAGCGCCTGAGGCAAGCCATTCGCGGCATCGATGTGGTGGTGGGCTTCCCCGAGTACGACGGCGACCGCATCTACAACACAGCCGTGGTTCTGTCCGACGGCGAGATCAAGGCTCTGCATCGCAAGCTGATCCTGCCCAACTACCAGGTCTTCGACGAGAAGCGCTATTTCGAGGTCGGTAGCCAAGCCACGTGTTTCGAGGTCGATGGCGTTCGCGTGGGCTTGCTCATCTGCGAGGACGCCTGGGTGGCGGAGCCCGCCAGCGCCCTGCGGGACGCTGGCGCGCAACTCATTGCCGTGGTTAACGCCTCGCCCTACGAGCAGGGCAAGCAGGTCCGGCGCGAGCAGGTGCTCGCTGCCCGCGCGCGGGAGACGGGCCTGCCGCTGGTCTATGTGAACCTTGTCGGCGGTCAGGACGAACTGGTGTTCGACGGCGGGTCCTGCGCCGTGGATGCGCAAGGCGACACAGCGCATCGTGCGGGGGCCTTCGGTGAGTCCCTCAGCCTTGTCGAGATCAAGCCTGGCCCCAGGGGAAAGGTTGGGCTGGCGGGGACCCTCGAGCCGCTACTCGAGCACGAGGCGTCCGTGTACCAGGCCATCGTCACGGGCATCCGCGACTATGTGGGCAAACACCGCTTCCCGGGCGCGATTATCGGACTCTCCGGCGGGATTGACTCGGCCCTGGTCCTGACGCTCGCGGTCGATGCGCTGGGAGCCGAACGCGTGAAGGTGGTGATGATGCCCTCGCGCTACACCTCCGACATGTCGCGGGAGGATGCCGCGTGCATGGCCGAGGGACTCGGGGTGGCCTATTCCGTATTGCCTATCGAGCCGATGTTCGAGGCTACGCTCGCCACGCTGGCCGATGAGTTCGCCGGCCGAGCTGCCGACGCCACCGAGGAAAACATCCAGGCCCGCTGCCGGGGGATCCTGCTGATGGCGCTGTCCAACAAGACCGGGGCCCTGCTCCTGACCACCGGCAACAAGAGCGAGATGGCGGTGGGCTATGCCACCCTCTATGGCGACATGGCTGGCGGCTTCGCGCCCATCAAGGACTGCAGCAAGCAGCTGGTTTATCGACTGGCGCGCTGGCGTAATCGCGACGCTGAGGTGATTCCCGCCCGCATCATCGAGCGCGAGCCCTCGGCCGAATTACGTGCCGACCAGAAGGACTCGGATTCGCTGCCGCCTTACGAGGTGCTGGATGCCATCCTCGAGGCCTTCATCGAGCGCGATCTGTCGGTGGAGGAGATCGTGGCGCTCGGCTTCGAGCGGGCGACTGTAGTGCGGGTGCTGGAGATGGTGCGCCGCAACGAGTACAAGCGGCGCCAGGCGCCGCCGGGAGTCAGGGTGAGTGCGCGCGCCTTCGGCCGCGACTGGCGTTACCCGATTACCTCGGGTTATCGCGCATCGGGTGCAAGGGATGACGAGTCGCGCAGCTGCCTACAATCGTAGAGGTAGGCCGTGATGCGACTTTGCGAGTGGTTCCAGTTCAGTTCAAGTGGGGCTGCCGCAAGCTGAAGCCTGAGGGCTTTTTCACTGACCACGAAATCCGTGCTCGAGTCCCTGCAAGCCAGGCCTATAGTGAATTCCGAGGTCCTGAACAGCATGGTGACGGGCGAATTCGAAAACAGGATCGCAGGGGGCAGTGTTCCCGTCAGCTCGAGAGAGCGCGTGTAAAGCTTTGCGGCGGTTGCCGGCGATTGAGAGACGGCCCGGGACTGCAGCTTGGCCAGGTAACTTTTCCTGCCGAGGATGAACCAGCTGGCCTGGGGACGCTCCGGCCAAAATACCTCCGCGTCCTCGGGAATCACCGCCCGCCATTCGGACAGGCTGCCCGCATTTGCCGCGGCGAACTCCGGTCTCGATAGTTGCGTCGCCGCTGTCGGCACGACGGCGGCAAGGAAGCACAGGCCTGTGGCGACGGCTGGGGCGGCGAACAGTGGCTGCCGTGCCGACCAGCAACTGAGCGCTACGAACGCTGTTGCGGTCACCCCGCTGGAGAGGAGCACGCTCCATCCCTGAAAGGGCAGTGTGTCTCGCAGCCAAAGCAAGCTGCACAGGCCGAAAATGGCCATGCACGGCAGGCGCAGCGAATCGAGCAGGCTTGCCGCGCAGCGGCTTTGCAGGCACCACAACAGCAGGGCAGCGCATAGCAGGGCGAGTCCCGGCCAGCCCGGCAGCAGCCAACCTGCCAGACCAAGCCAGATCGGGTTACCCGTGGGCGGCCCGCGCTGGATCAGCGGCATCAAGCCGCCCGCTGCGGCGATGCCCAGCAGCGCCTGGGGGATCCATAGCCACCGCGAGACTTCTACCGCAAACAGAGGGCTTCCCGGGGCGACCCACGCGACGAGTGCTGCGGCCGTCACGCCCAGGAGCCCGCAGCCGACTGCAGAACGGAGCAGGCGGGCCGCGCGGTCCGAGGCTAATCCGTGGGACAGTAGCCAGGTCGGCACCAATGCGGCCGCGGCGGCCCACCAGGTCGCGCCGCTCCATTCACTCGGGAACCGGATCCCCTCTCGGGAGCGCACCCATTGGAGCCATTGTTTCTGGCCAAGCGAGGCAGCCTCAGACCCGGAACCGCTTTGCAGTACCGCCATGACCAGAACGAGAGTCAGCAAGGCTGCACCGATCCCCAGCGCCTGGTTCCGCGACAGTCGTGTGCCCAACCAGGTCAGCAGACCGGAGGCCCCGATCAGCGGATGCAGCCAGGTGGCCAGCGCCAGGCAGACCGCGGCGAGACGCCAACGGTTCCCCAACTGCAGGGCAAGGCCCATGAGCACGAGTGCCCCTGCCGGCAGGCGCGCCGTCAGGCTGTTGCCGAGGAAGTCTGCGAGTAAATAGGGCGCGACGCTGGCTCCCAGCGTAATGGTGAGCGCGAGCGCCAACATGGCGCGGTCCGTGGGCAAGCACCGCCTGGCTAGCATGAAGAGGGCGCCCAGCCACAGCAGCGAGCCCAACAGCGACGATAGCCGGGCTGAACGCTCAATGCCCAGAACGGTAGATGCTGGCGCGTAGCTGGGCCCGATCGAGCTCCAGATGCCGTGCCCGCCCCCGCGGAGGTAGAGGTCTCCGGCCAGTGCTGGCTCACCTGTCTCGGCCAGGGATGTGAGCGCATTCAGCGCAGCATCACCCGACAAACCCTGATACGGGTGCAGCAATAACCAGAAAGACGCCGCCAGTAGCGCAAGCGTCCACGTAACGGCCGGGCGTGCCCTGAGTATGTTTAGCCCCTCGGGCTTACCAGAACTTCCACCAGGCGCGATCCTCGCGCACCGGTCGGCCATCGGGATAGTTGAGCGCGTAGGTGGCGCGCGCCTGGTCGGCCAGGTCCGTCAGGCCCACCCCATCGTAGGCGGCGATCATGACATCCAGCGCCTGGCTGACGGCCGGCGCGCCGTCGTAGTTCTCGATGCAGTAACGGGCCCGGTTGAGCGCTGCAACGTAGGCCCTGCGCCGCAGGTAATAGTCGGCCACGTGCACCTCGTAGGCGGCGAGGCGATTGCGCAGGTAGATCATTCGCTCGCGGGCGTCGTGCACGTAGTCGCTGGTGGGGTAGCGCTCGATCAGCTGCTGGAAGGCCAGGAACGAGGCCCGGGCATCCTGGGGCGGGCGCTCGGTCAGGTCGGTATTGAACCAGCGCTCAAGGATGTTCGGGGTGCGTTCGAACTGCACCAGCCCCTTGATGTACATGGCATAGTCGATGCGCGGGTGGGTGGGGTTCTCGCGCACGAATTCATCGGCCGCATCCAGCGCCGACTCCTTTTGGCCCGACTTGTAATAGGCGTACATGACGTCGAGCTGGCCCTGCCGGGCCTGCTCGCTAAACGGATAGCGCGCCTCGAGCGCCTCGTAGACCCGGACCGAGCCGCGGAAGTCGCCGCTCGAGAGCATGTTGTTGGCCTTCTCGTAGAGCTTCTCCGGCGGGGCCTGCTCGACGCCGTCGTCGCCGCCGAACAATGAACAGCCAGGCAGCAGCAGGACGGCCGCGAGGAGGAGGGGGAGCAGGGGTAACCTGTTTGCCGACAAGGGACTGGACCGGTGACTGCGACGGGCCGCAGTATAGCCGAAATGACCGCTTCGCC
Source organism: Gammaproteobacteria bacterium (assembly GCA_030830595.1). GTDB lineage: Bacteria > Pseudomonadota > Gammaproteobacteria > Steroidobacterales > Steroidobacteraceae > SG8-30. Next base: position 5,440 of record JAURMS010000110.1, read on the forward strand.
CCCCCAGCCCGATGCGGCCGAGATTCTCTCCGCCACCGTCCCGCCCGAGGCCGCCGGTCGCCGGCTGGACCAGGTGCTGGCCGAGTTGTTTCCCTCGCATTCCCGTTCGCGGCTGAAAGCCTGGATCGAGGCGGGCCGCGTCAGGCTGAACGGCAAGCAACCCAAACCCCGCGAGCGCCTGCTGGGTGGTGAACAGGTGGAGGTCGAGCCGCTGGCCGAGCCGGTGAGCGATGTCATGCCGCAGGCCATCCCGCTCGCGATCGTCCACGAGGATCGCCACCTGCTGGTGGTGGACAAGCCGGCGGGACTCGTCGTGCACCCGGGTGCCGGCAACCCCGACCAGACGCTCCAGAACGCGCTGCTGGCTCATGACGCCGGGCTCGCTGCCCTGCCGCGGGCCGGCATTGTCCATCGGCTCGACAAGGACACCAGTGGCCTCCTGGTGGTGGCGCGCACGCTGGAGACCCACACGGAACTGGTGCGGCTGCTCGCCGCCCGCGACATCAGTCGGGAATACGAGGCGGTGTGTTGCGGTGTGCTGACCGGCGGCGGCACGGTCGATGCGCCGATCGGGCGGCATCGCAGCGACCGTCTGCGCATGACGGTGCGCGCGGACGGGCGCGAGGCCGTGACCCACTATCGGCTGATTGAGCGCTTCCGCGCTCATACCCACCTCAGGGTGATGCTCGAGACGGGCCGGACCCACCAGATTCGCGTGCACCTCGCCCACCTTAGTTATCCCATCGTGGGCGA
>JAURMS010000111.1 GCA_030830595.1 Gammaproteobacteria bacterium
ACCAGGGCCGCTTCGTGGATTGCAACGACAATGCAGTGGCGTTCTTCAAGATGTCCAGGCAAGACCTGCTCGCGGTGGGGCCGCGCGAGGTCAGCCCGCCCATCCAGGCCGATGGCAAACCCTCCTTCGATTCCGGTCGAGGCCACGTGGAACTGGCCCTGCAGGGCGGTTCTCCCGTCTTCGAGTGGATGTACCGGGACGGCGATGCAAGGGAATTGCCCTCGGAGGTGAGGCTGGTGCGAATCCCGAGTTCCCGGGGCAACCTGCTGCGCGCCAGCATCATCGACATCACCGACCGCAAGCGAGCGGAGCACGTAGCCGCGGGCGAACGCAAGGTCTTCGAGAAGATTGCCTCCAGCGCCGGCCTGCCCGATACCCTGGAATCCATCACCGACATCATCGAGCAGGTCATCCCGGAATCGGTATGCGCGATCCGCCTGTACGATGGCGAGCGTAACCTGCTGAACCATGGCGCGGGCAGCAACGTGCCGCGCAACTACATCAAGCGCATGGAAGATCTTCCGGCGGAGATTCGCTACGGCTCCTGTGCCACCGCCGTGGCCCTGCAGCGGCAGATCATCGTGCCCGACATCCGCAAGGATCCATTCTGGGAGCACCGACGGGATGCGGCCCTGCAGGCCGGAATGCGGGCTTCGTGGTCGACGCCCATCCGCCGGGCCGACGGCAAGATGCTTGGCACCTTTGCGGTCTACGTCAAGCGCACCGGCCTTCCCGGTCGCCGGGATCTCGAACTGATTTCCCGCATGACCCAGCTGTCGCGGATTGCCATCGAGAGGCGGTATGCCGAGCGCGCGTTGCTCAACAGCGAGCAGAAATTCCGCGGCCTGTTCGACAACGTCGTGGAGGGCGTATACCAGTGCGCCCGCGACGGGCGCCTCCTGTCGGGGAATCCGGCGCTGGTGCAGATGCTCGGCTATCCGAGCCTGACTGCCCTGCAGGGAGTGGGCCTGACGGCGGAGCTGTACGTGGATCCGGCTGCCCGTGAGCAGCGGATCGCGCGCCTGGTTCGGGAGAGTCGGCTGGTCGAGGAAGAATACGAGATGCGCCGTGGCGACGGCACGATCATCACCGTCAGCGACAACGCCAGGGCCATCCTGTCGGAAGACGGTCAGTTGGAGGGTATCGAGGGTACCCTGAGCGACGTCACCGAGCGTAAGCGTGCGGAGCTAAGGCTCTTCGAGGAAAAGGAGCGCGCCCAAGTCACCCTGCAGTCCATCGTGGATGCGGTCATCACCACTGATCGCGATGGCATCATCGATTACCTCAACCCTGTGGCGGAAAACCTGACAGGCTGGCATATCGATGATGCGATAGGCCAGTCGCTTGCTCGGGTGGCGCGCCTGTTCGAGGAAGATACCCGCGATGCGGTCGAGGCGCCCGTGGGCCAGGTGGTCGAGCGTGGTCAAACCCTGGCCCTCTCCGACAACACGGTGCTGGAGGGCCGCAAGGGCGGTGAGGTGGCGATCCAAGGCAACGTCGCACCGATTCGCGACCGCGATGGTGACGTCGTCGGCTCGCTGGTCGTGTTCCACGACGTCAGTCGTGAGCGACGCATGCGACGCCTGCTGGCGCACCAGGCCGCCCACGATGCCCTCACGGGCCTGATCAATCGTCGTGAGTTCGAGAGTCGGGTCAACCAGGCTTTCGAGGACGTGCACCGGCATCCCGATCGGACGCATGTGCTGGTGTTCATCGACCTCGACCGCTTCAAGCTGGTGAACGACACCTGTGGTCACCTGGCGGGCGACGAACTGCTCAGGCAGATCACCGGCCTGCTGCAGACGCGAGTCCGCGCCGACGATTCGCTGGCACGTCTCGGTGGCGACGAGTTCGGCGTGCTGCTGCTGAATTGTGCGGCCGAGTCGGCGCGCAACATCGCTGACGGCATGCGGCAGGTCATCAAGGACTACGCATTCCGCTGGGAAGACCGGACGATGACGGTGGGTGCCTCGATCGGCCTAGTGGAACTGTCCCACCGGACCGAGAGCATCGCCTCCCTGCTCTCGGCGGCCGACATGGCCTGCTATGCGGCCAAGGATGGGGGTCGTAATCGCGTCCACATCCACGATCCGGACAGCGACTCAGCTCGTAACCGGGAGCTGCGTTGGGTGTCACGGTTGGGGGCCGGTGCCGAAGATGGGCGCCTGGAAGTGGTTTTCCAGCCCTGGGTCGTGGCCTCTGCGGGCAGCGACGTGCATCCGCACTACGAACTCTTTGCCCGCCTGCGTGACGACGACGGGCGATTGGTGATGCCCGACGAATTCCTCCCTGCGGCAGAGCGTTACAACGTGATGCCGGCTCTCGACCGATGGATTGTCGAGCGAGCGCTGCGGGAGCTCGTTCCTTCCCGACGCAACGGGGTCAACCGGGCGGCCTATACCGTCAGTGTTAACCTCTCTGGCAGCACCATCTCGGACCAGGGCTTCCTCGAGTCCCTGATCGGGCTGCTGGAGGAGTACGACCCGACTCCGGACGTCTTGTGCTTTGAAATCAGCGAGTCCTCCGCGGTGTCCAACCTCGCCAATACGGCTTTCCTGATTCGGGAACTGAGCCTGCGGGGCTGTCGGGTGGCGCTCGACGACTTTGGCAGCGGGCTGAGTTCCTTCACCTATCTGCGCAACCTGCCAGTCAATTACGTGAAGATGGACGGCCAGTTCGTGCAGGGGGTAGCTACCGACGACGTCGACCGGAGCATGGTGGAGTCCATGGTACGGGTGGCCAGTACCCTGGGTGTACAAGTGGTGGCCGAGCGTGTCGAAACCCAGGAATGCTTTGACGTGTTGCGCGAACTCGGGGTGGCGTTTGCCCAGGGCTATTTGTTCGGTCGCCCAACGCCGATTGCCAAGTTCCCGCATCGTTAACCTGCGCCAGCAAGCAGTTCGCAGGGATCTTTAGACGATGCCGGTAGATCGACTCGACAGGCGCCTGTCGGTGGCGCCGATGATGGACTGGACTGATCGTCACTGCCGTTATTTTCTGAGGCAGTTTTCCCCCACCGCACTGCTGTACACGGAGATGGTCGTGGCTCGCGCGCTGGTGCACGGCGACCGGCATCGCCTGCTGGCCTTCTCTGCCGCTGAGCAACCACTGGCCCTGCAACTCGGCGGCTCGGATCCCAGGGAACTCGCCATGGCGGCGCGCCTTGGCGAGGACTTTGGTTACCTGGAGATCAACCTCAACGTCGGCTGCCCGAGTGATCGGGTCCAGGGTGGGCAGTTCGGCGCCTGCCTCATGGATCACCCGGCCCTGGTCGCGGACTGCGTCGCTGCCATCAGGCAGGCAGTCAGCCTGCCCGTGACGGTCAAGACCCGCATCGGCATCGACGACCGGGAGGATGAGCAGTTTCTCGAGGCCTTCGTGAGGCCGGTGGCCGAGGCCGGTTGCGCGACCTTCATCATCCACGCCCGCAAGGCGATCCTGAGCGGACTCACTCCCAAGCAGAACCGGGAGATCCCGCCCCTGAACCACGAGCGTGCCTGCTGGCTCAAGGCCCGTTTCCCAGGCCTCGAGGTGATCCTGAATGGCGGCCTGGTCGGCGCAGGGGACATCCGTCCGTTTCGGTCACGGCTGGACGGCTTCATGATCGGGCGGGCGGCCTATCATGATCCGTGGGTGCTCTCTGCCCTGCATCGGGAGTTGATCGATCCTGATTTCGCGGCGCCCGAGTGCGATGACATCGTGGCCCGGATGGCTGAGTATGCGGGCTCGCGGCTCGCCGAGGGTGTGCCACTGCGCGCGATCACCCGGCACATGCTGGGCATGATGAATGGACGGCCCGGTGCCCGCGCCTGGCGGCGGTTGTTGAGCGAAAGCGCTGCCCAGCCGGGTGCTGACGGGAAGTTGCTTCAGCAGGCATTGCGCGCGGTCGAGGCCGCATCCTACTAGCTGCTTGACCCAGTTCACGGTTCGGTGCTCACGTCCTTGCCGATCCCTCGGTTTTTACTTAGTGTCCTTTCAAACTGCAGCGGCAAACCCGTCGAAAGCCGGGGACGCAAAGCTTCCGGTCTAAGGGCCCGATGGCCTATGACAGCGGGGTTGCCAGTCCAGCGAAGTGGCATGTCGCCACTTCGGGGTCCCTGGTCTTCCCACGCCTGATTTCCGGAGTCGCGCTGACAGTTGGGCGCTGACGGCGTGCTGACCGCGCGACCGGCAGTTGTTTGAAAAAGGCAAACCCGCCGTGAGGTGGGGACGCAAAGCCACTGGTCTCGGGCAACGAGACAGCAGGGTTACCAAATGACATCAAGTGACGTGCGAGTGCTTTCCTGCCTACTGGGTATGACGGCCTTTCTTTGTGGGTCTCTGGTTTCGCAACCGGCCGAGGCAGTGCGAGGCTGGGCCGCGCGGGAGGGCTGTGCCAGCAAGCCGCTGGCCCCAACCGTGACCGGCTCTCCGGACACCACGGTTTCGGAGGGCAACGACTATTCCTTCCTCCCGACGGCAAGCGATGGCAACTGCGATGCGTTGACATGGTCCATTGCCGGGAAGCCGGCCTGGGCTTTCTTCAACCCCCTCACTGGGGTCTTGACCGGCCGGCCTCCAGCAGGATCCGCGGGTACCTACGCGGGAATCTCGATCAGCGTGACTGACGGTCGCTTCGTGATCGCCATGGCGCCCTTTTCGATCTCGGTGACCCGCGACAACCTGGCCCCGAGGATTTCAGGCACTCCTGCCGCATCGGTCGTAGCGGGGAACGCATATGGTTTCACGCCGGTCGCCTCCGATCCCGATGGTGATGCCCTGCGTTTCACCATCCTGAATGCGCCGCCTTGGGCGAGTTTCGATGCGGCGACCGGCCGACTCTCGGGCAAGCCCACGGAGGCGGACTGGGGCGAGTACGTCGATATCCGAATTGAAGCCACGGACGGGAGGCTCTCCGCGAGCCTGCCGGCATTCGCCGTCAGGGTCGAGCTACCCAACCGGGCACCCGTGATTTATGGCACTGCGGCCCAGTCGGTCACCGTGGGCGAGACCTTCCAGTTCGTGCCGGGAGCGAGCGACGAGGATGGTGACTTGCTGACCTTCAGCATCAGCAACAAGCCGTCGTGGGCACGCTTCAGCACCTCCACGGGAGAGTTGAGCGGCACACCGACGGATGCCGATATCGGGCTGTACTCCAGCAT
>JAURMS010000112.1 GCA_030830595.1 Gammaproteobacteria bacterium
AGTCAGCGTCCCCAGCAGGCCATGGTGCTGTCCTCGCCCGAGGCGGAGTAAGCCCGCCGCGTTCCATTGGCGTCGAGCGTGAGGGTGGCGCACTCCCGGTCGGCCGCCTGCGGTCCGTTGGGCAGGGCCGTCGCGCTCGCCCAATAGCCGCCGGCCTCGCCCGACACCGACAGCCCGTAGCGCCCGCTGGCGGTGTGCGAGCTGATCGGCAGGCCTCCCTGCGAGCCCTCCAGCCCGGTGGCATAAGCTCGATGCGCCATGAAATGCCGCTCCTGCGCGGCGGCGAGGGTCAGCAAACCGGTGATGGCCTCGGTGCGATGTGCGCGCAGCAGCTGGCCGCGGAAGCCGGGATAGGCCAGGGCGGACACGATGCCCACGATGGCCAGGGCCGTCAGAAGCTCCATCAGGGTGACTCCGCGCTCGGCAGCGGTCGCCATGAGGTCCTCCGTAGCGGGATGGTGTTGACGAACCCCTGCTCGAGGCGGACGACCACGTTGCGGCCGGCGCGGCCCTCGGCGATGACCGCGGCGTGCTGGAGCAGGTCGCCGTCAGGGGTCTCGTCCCTGACGATCCAGGTGGTCACGGAGGCCCGGCCGGCAGCCTCGGGCCAGGGTTCCGTGCCTGGGCTCAGGGGGGTGCCGGTTTCGAGAGTCGCCTCGATACCCGCCTCGGCGGCGCGGAAGGCGAGGGCCGCCTGTTCCGCGTGAGAGACCAGGGCCAGCGAGGCGACGGCAGCCGTCATGGCGGCGACGGCCAGGGTGCCGAGGGCGAGACTGAGGATCATGACGATGACCAGGGAGACACCACCCTGAAGCGCCCTCATGGCCAGACTCCGAGGTTACGCGGCACGACGGTTCGCTCTGCACGGCTCCTGCGGCCGCGCGCGTCCGTGACCTCGAGGCGGAGCCGGATCGTCTCGACTTGCGCGACGTCCAGCGCGCCGAGCGGCTGCCACTGCGCGTCCTGCAGGCCCTCGACCTGCAGGTCGGCAACCCCCGGGAACAGCTCCTCGTCGCGATAGCGCGGGCGGGTGCCGCCAACCAGGCGCTTGCGCCGAAGCGAAGGCATGCCGGGTTCGCCCGTGGCATCCCGGCTGATGTAGTACACGTCGGCCACCAGGTCGTGTACTGCGGCCTCCGGGCCCAGCAGGTTGCGGCCATCGCTCATCAGGTGGGCCAGTTCGCGCGTGGTGGCCATTTGCAGCCGGCCCGCCGTCGGGTGGGTGGCCTGCAGCGAGGCGCGACGGATGAGGAGCGTGTCGGTGCCCGCCTGCCAGCGGCCGGCGGGAGAGGCGCGGCAGGAGAGCGGCGCACCCGGGGCTGCGGCCATGGCGCCATCGGCGGCGGCCAGCGGCCGGGACAGGTCGAGGGCAAGACTTGGCCCGCACTCCACTGCATCCGAGAGGCCCTCCGGTGCCGGCAGGCCGAATGGCGTGGCGCCGATCACCGCCGAGCCCGGCGGCAGCCGCCCGAGATAGCCGGCCACGCGTACTTCGGCGGCCAGCACATCTGCTGCCGAGGCGGCAATGTCGGCGAGTCGGGCTACCGCATCGGCCTCTAGCTGGGCCCGGCGGCCCTGCTGCATCAGGACCAACGCAGCGGCGATGGCGACCGTGCCGACGGCGGTACTGACCAGCAGTTCCACCAGGGACACGCCCCGAGGCTGGCGCCTCAGCGGACCCACAGCAGCACCTCCTGCTGGCCTGCCCCGCGAGTCGGCCAGCCGATGTGGATGCGATACACCCCGCCGGCGGACTCGAGCTCGCCGAGGCCCGCCTGGGCGCCTGAGGGGAGCTCCTGACCTACACCCTCCCGCAGGCCTGCATCGAGCTCGGCAAGGCGATCGGCGCGCCGTGCCGGGTCGAGTCCGCGCAGCAGCCTCAGTTGCTCGGCGGCCGCCTCGGCATGACGCAGCGCGAGGAGGCGGGTGGTCGCTTCCCGCTCGGTGGCCAGCGCCCCGACCAGTGCCTGGGTGAAGCCCGCCAGCGCCACCGCGAGCACCAGGCAGGCGATAAGCGTCTCGACGAGGGTCTGGCCGCGCAGACCCGGCCGCCCGTGAACCTCGCTCAGGAACATCCAGCCGCCTCCGCCAGTTGCGCGCCGGGGGCCAGCCTGGGCCTGCCACTGCCGCTCAGGATGACGGCCCCCGAAAATTGGCTGCCCCGCGGGTCGCAGTAGAGCAGCGTGGCCGGCGTGGCCGCTGGGGGCAGCGGGGAGAACTGGATGACGGGCCGGTTGCTGCTCAACCGCCCCCCGGGTGCCAGGGGTGGCAGTAACCAGGTTCGCAGTGGCGGTTCGTCGGGATCCTTGAACACGGCCAGCAGGTGGCCCGACCAGTCCAGGGCTCCGCTGCAATGCCCGTCTGTGCCGAGGGCGCACAGAAAGGCCGGCCTGCCATGGGCGGCAGCGAGGCGGCGCGCACTGTGCATGGCGCCGTGGATCAGCGTCAGGGTGGTGCTGCGTCGCAGGTCGGCCAGCAGGCCGGCGAACGTGGGCGCGGCCAGGCCCGCCAGCAGCGCCGCCAGGGCCAGGGTGATCAGCAGTTCCGTGAGCGTCCATCCATGGTCGCGCATGTTTTTCCTCCAGGCGGGGAAGCCTGCGCCTGAGTCGGGCCGGTGGGTGGGCGGATTCCTGATGGGCCCGCCCGGAAAAGCAGTGCGGCTTGCTTGGCAGTGCCCCTCAGTGGCTGATATATTGAAAAAAATCCTTGCGGGACAGGCGCATGGAATACGGTCACTCCAATCTCCGCAGCGACGTCGCGGCCCGGCTTCGGGCTTGCCGCATCACGCCTACCGCCCAGCGCATGCAGGTCGGCGAGGTGCTCTTTGCAGCGCGCCAGCACCTGACCGCAGAGGAGGTGCTGCGACGCCTGCGCACCAAGGGCTCACGCGTGTCCAAGGCGACGGTCTACAACACCTTGAACCTGTTTGCGGAACGTGGGCTGTTGAAGTCGCTACAGGTGGATGCCCAGCGCAGCGCCTTCGACTCCAACACCGAGCCCCATCACCATTTTCAGGTGGAGGGCAGCGGGGAATTGATCGACGTGGATCCGGGCGAGGTCGAGTTTGCGAAACTGCCCGAGGGCCCTCCCGGGACCGAGGTGCTCGGCGTCGAGGTCGTGATCCGCGTCAGGCGCCTGCCAAGCTAGGGCTGTATAATCCCAGAATAAGCCGGTGTAGCTCAGTTGGTAGAGCAGTCGCTTCGTAAGCGAGAGGTCGGGGGTTCAAGTCCCTCCACCGGCACCATATAAGAATCCGGCACCGTTCTGGTGCTGGTCTTGCGGCGGCAGTGGCTCAAGGGCTTCATCCTCGGCTCACTCGATGTCCACCACCCTGAGGGGCGATTCAAGCCGACCAGCATTAACGACTCATTGATCTAGCCAGTACTTGTAAACGGTCTTGTAGATCCCTGCATCTTCGCCGGAGGTGAGAAGCTCAAGGCTGTAATGCCCTCGAATGCCTGCGTAGGCACCGGTGCCACCGATAATTGCCCCATCGTGTTTGTGTTCGATCCTGCCGTCGATAGGGTCAGCGTTATTGGTTTCCACGAAGTCGGTGGTGTAGATCGTACCTTCTGGAAAGCTGACTTCTCTTGAAAAAGACCGAGTGCTTTTCTTGTTGCTCTGGTCCAGATAGACGATTGTGGCCACAGAGTAAAATTCTCCAGCGGCAGGGCCACCAGCCGAGAGTGATATTTCACCACGACGAAGATACATGTCCCCGACAGACGGGCCTGGTGGGTTTACATCAACGTATTCAGGCTTATGCACCGGGGAATAAGTTGTCAGCGTGTGTTCTTGCGCGAGGGCGATTCCCGTTAAACAGGATAGGGATGTACCGATCACAAACGCTTTCATCTTATGGAACTCCAAAGTGATGACGTGTAGCCGTGACTGGCGGAATTTCGTCGTGCCAGTCGATCGTTTTAAAATGACCTTGCGGGCTTCAAGAGTTCAAGCCGACCAGCATTAACGACTTATTGATTTAGCCAGTATTTGTAAACGGTTTTGACGGTCTTCCTGCCTTCGTCTGAAGGTAGACGCTCCAGGGTGTAATGCCCACGAATGCCTGCGTAGGCACCGGTGCCACCAATAATTGCCCCATCGTGTTTGTGTCCGCTCCCGCTTTCGACAGCACAAGCTGTTTGACATTGCACGAAGTCGGTGGTGTAGAGCGAACCTTCTGGCAGGATGACTTCGCTTGAAAAGAGGCTGCTGATTTTCCCGCTCTGGTCCAGATAGACCATGGTGGCTACAGAATAAAATTCTCCAGCGGCAGGGCCACCAGCCGACAGGGAGACTTCACCGCGACGAAGATACATGTCCCCGACAGAAAGACCAGGCGGGTTAATATCGACGTATTCAAGCTTGTCCCATGAGGAGTAGATTGTCAGCGTGTGCTCTTGCGCGAGGGCGATTCCTGTTAAGCAGAATAGGGATGCACCAATCAAAAACGTTCTCATTTTATGGAGCTCCAAAGTGATGACGTGTGGCCGTGGTCTGCGGAATGACTTCGTGCCATTCTAACGTTTGCCAATGACCTTGTGGGCTTCGAAGACGGTCATTGTTCGGCGCCCGCCGCCGGCTCTGTTTCTTGCCGTTGTTGCCAGCATGATCACTTCTAGCGATAGTGCTTGTCGTGAATTAAGAGCTTAGGTACCCAAGATGGTCAAGATCGCTGACCGTGAGATGCGAGCCCCCGGCCTTGAAGAGTTGGCGACTCGGACGTTGCTGACAGACCTGCAACTTGATTACGCGTATGGAATCGATACTCGTGATTGGGCCCGCTACCGGTCCGTCTTCAGCGACACGGTCGAGTTCGATTTTTCCGCCTGGCATGGTGGCGAGCCCATGCGGCTTGACGCCGACAGTTGGGTAGAGCAAGTGCGTAACCGCCAGTCGGGCTTCGACGGCTCCCAACACCTGATGTCCAATTTCCGTTTTTCCATCGACCAGGGCGCGGCGATCGGTATCACCTACGTGGTAGCGCGCCATTACCTCAGGATGGGTGACGAGCACCATGTGCAAGCCATTGGCGGCTATTACCGGAACCACTACGTGCACACGTCGATGGGGTGGAAGATCGACGCATGCCAGTTAAACGTGCTTTGGACCGAGGGTGATCGGGACCTGTTCCGTTTGGCTGCCGAGCGTTGGGCGGCCCGGCAGCCCGCTGGGTCAAAGTGAAGCAAGAAAACTTGCCTGGCAACTGACTGACAAGCAACACAGATAAGACAAGGACGCATGGAGCAAAAGGCGAAAGCTCAACCGGTCGCGACCGCCCGCGACATGTTGTCTCGACTTGAGAGCGGCTTTTCCGGCGTGTGCCGCTGCTAGCGGCTGCCAGCGCCGAATTGCCGGTCGCAGGGAGTTACAAGACTGTCACGTTGGCGGACATGCCGCTGCTTCTGGTCCGTGGTAAGGACGATGTGTGCCGGGCATTCGTCAATGCGTGCACGCATCGCGCCAGCCCGCTCAAGGAGGACTGTGGTCGAGCCAGTCGCTTCACTTGCCCATATCACGGCTGGACTTTCAACGATAAAGGGGCGCTGGTCGGCATTGCCGCCA
>JAURMS010000113.1 GCA_030830595.1 Gammaproteobacteria bacterium
CTGCAAAGAGCTATGACGTGGTCATCATTGGCGGCGGTTTGCATGGCCTGGCAACCGCCTATTACCTGGCCCGCTACCACCAGGTAAAACGTATAGCCGTGCTGGAAAGGCGTTACATAGGCTATGGCGGCTCCGGCCGCAACACGGAAATGGTCCGTTCCAACAAGCGCGCGCACGAGACCCTGCCTTTCTACAAGGAAAGCCTGGCCATGTGGGACGGGCTGAGCGCTGAACTGGAATGGAACCTGATGGTGCAGAAGAAGGGCATCATCGCGCTGGCCCACAGCGACCCGGAACTGGCCGCCATGCGCATGCTGAGCGACAGTCAGCGCCGGGCGGGCATCAAGATCGACATGCTGAGCCCGGAAGAGATCAAGAAGATGGTCCCTTCACTGGACACCAGCGACCGGCCGGCGCTGCCGATTGTCGGCGCCCAGTATCACCCGGAAGGCGGAACGGTCCACCACGACGCGGCGCTGTGGGGATATGCCAAGGCCTGTGGCCGGCTCGGGGTGGACATCTGTGTCGGCGTCGAGGTGACCGGGATCCGGATCGAGGAGGGCCGGGCCACCGGCGTCGACACCAATGTGGGCCCGATCTCGGCGGGCAAGGTCCATGCCGCCGTCGGCGGTTATTCATCGGAAATCGGCCGGATGATCGGGATGAAATTCCCGGTACAGACCATCCCTATGCAGGTGATGACGACCGAGGTGATGAAGCCGTTCCTCGACTACTACGTCGCCTCCCCGCGCCTGCACTTCTACACCCAGCAGACCCTGAAGGGCGACCTGATTCTCGGCGGGCCGCTGGACGCCTTCCAGTCGTGGAACTCCTATACGACCTGGGAAGAGTCCGCGGACCGGGCCTTCAAGATCGTCGAGTACTTTCCCGACCTGGCCCACGTCCGGGTGGTGCGCTCCTGGTCCGGCCTGTGCGACTGCACCGGGGACTCGGCGCCGGTCATGGGGGGCTGCGGCATCGCTGGCCTCTCACTGGATATCGCCTGGGGCTATTACGGCTTCAAATCGACGCCGGCCTCCGGCAAATACTCGGCGGAGTACATCGCCACCGACCGCATGCCCGAGAAGATCAAGCCGTTCGCACTCGACCGCTTTTACAACAGGCAGCCGGTTCGTGAAATCATTCTGTGACAGGTACTGAGCATGGCATTTCTGATCAATTGCCCCAACTGCGGGCATCGCAACCCCTACGAATTCACCTTCGGCGGCGAGTGCAAGCAGGCGCCCGGCCAGGACGCCGACATGAAAGCCTGGTGCGAGTACCTTTTTTTCTACGAAAACATGCCGGTGTTCCAGGACGAGTGGTGGTACCACGCCATGGGTTGCGGAGAGTGGCTGAAGATCAGGCGCAACATCGCCACTCATGAAATCGTCGAGGTATAGCCGAATGACCGGACGCCTGCCCGAGAGCCCGACACAGGTCCTGGACCGGACCAGGCCCCTGAAGATCTTCTTCGACGGCCGGCCCATCGACGCGTTCGAGGGGGACACGGTCGCCTCCGCGCTGCTGGCGGCGGGCGCCGACACCTTCTCGCGTTCGTTCAAATACCATAGGCGCCGCTCGGCGTCCTGCCTCAGCGGCCAATGCGGCCGCTGCACCATGAATGTCGACGGGCGGATGCACGTCAAGACCTGCCAGACCGCCGCCAGGGACGGCATGGTCGTCGAGCCGCAGGGGAATCTCGAACGCGATACCAAGGCCTTGGCCGACTCGTTCTCCTGGGCCATGCCCACCGGCTTTTACTACAAGATGTTCTACAAACCCCGGTGGTTCTGGAAGCGCGTCAAGGAGACGATCCGCGCGATGCCCGGCAACATGGGCGAGGTCAAACCGCTGGCGGCCAGGCCGCAGTTCGACGCGGTCAACCTGACTCCGGAACTGCTGGTGGTGGGTGGCGGGCTGGCCGGCATGGAGGCCGCCATCACGGCGGCGCAGGCCGGCGCCCGGGTGGTGCTGGCGGAGACCGATCCGGCCCTGGGCGGATTCGAACGGTTCCAGGGCGACGCCGGGCACCGCCGGGCCGAGGATTCCATTCGCCGGCTGCAACAGCACGGCACGATCAAGGTCCTCACGTCCACCACGGTATCGGCCATTTACCCCGACGGCCTGGCCGTATGCGTCGAGTCCTGCGGCGGCGACGAAAAATTCGTCGAGCGAAGCCACCTGGTAAGGCCCCGGGCCATGGTCATCGCGACCGGGACCGGTTCGATGCCGATGCTGTTCGCGCACAATGACCGTCCCGGCGTGCTGTTGCCGGAAGCCGCGCAGAGACTGATCGAGCTGTGGGGTATCGAACCGGGTAAAAAGGTCTTGCTGGCCGGGGGCGACGACTACCTGGCCCGGGTTGCGCTGCAGTTGCTCGACAAGGGAGTGAAGCTGGCCGGCCTGGTCGATTTCCGTGCAGGCGGCCTGGATGAGGGCCTCGGATCGAAGCTTTCCGAGCAAGGCGTCAGGGTCTGGAACGGCTATACGCTGAGCGGCTCCCGCGGCTCGAAACGAATCGAGGGAGCCACCTTGGCTGCCCTCGACGGTTCCGACACGCAAACCGTGCCCTGCGACACCATCGTGGCCTCTTCCGGCCGCTACCCGCGGCACAAGCTGCTGGGGCAGATAGGGGCCCGGATGGTGTATGACCCCGAATTGCATTTTTACCTGCCCGATGGCTTGCCGGCCACCCACCAGGCGGCCGGGAGGCTGCTCGGCCTGGAAGATCCCGAGGCGATCATGGCGCAAGGCAGGCTCGCTGCCGCTGCTGCCCTGCAGAGTCTTGGCCTGGAGCTGGCGGCGGTCGAACAGGATGCCCGGCAGCAACTCGATCGCGCAGCGGCCCTGCAAGCCGTCGCTCTGCAGCCCATGCTGACTGAGAACAAAAACAAGAAGAAAACCTTCGTCTGCTATTGCCATGATGTCAGCGAAGCCAACATCGAGCAGGCCATGGCCGAGGGTTGGGACAACATCGAAACCTGCAAGCGCTACACGACCGCTACCCAGGGGGCTTGCCAGGGCGCCATGTGCGAGGCCAATTTCGCCCACCTCATGGCCAGGAAGCGGCCCGAGCTGGGGGCCCGCGTGCTGCCCACCACGCGACCGCCGGTGGCTTCCATCACCCTGGGTGCACTGGCTGCCGGGCACCACGATCACCCGCAGCGCTCGCCCCTGCATCAGGTCCAACTCGAGCAGGGCGGCCAGGCAGCCCGCATGGGCGCCTGGATGCGGGTAATGGACTTCGGAGACCAGGAAGCCGAGAGTCTCGCTGTTCACCAGGCTGCCGGCATCTGTGACGTTTCCATGCTCGGCAAATTCCGGGTTTTCGGGCCGGACGCCGAAAAGCTGCTCAACCGGGTCATGACCAAGAAGGTCGACAACCTGGCCGCCGGCAAGATCCTCTATTACGCCGCCTGCAACCAGGGCGGCATCCTGATCGACGACGGCGTCGCACTGAAGATGGGTGACCACGATTACTTCGTGACCACCACCACGGGCCGGGCGCCCGTGACCGAAGAGTGGTTTTCCCGCTGGCGCCGGGAGGAAGACTGGCAGGTCTGGATGGTGAACCTGACCGAGACCCGGGCCGGCATCAACCTCGCCGGACCGAGGGCCAGGGAAGTGCTCGCCCTGCTGACCGATGCCGACATTTCCGACACCGCGTTGCCGTTCCTGAACTGGGCGTGGCTGGAGATCGCCGGGGTCAGCGTGATTGCCATGCGCATGGGCTTCGTGGGTGAGCTGAGCTACGAGTTGCTGTGCCCGTCCAGCCAGGCGGTGTTCCTGTGGAATCGCATGCTGGAAGTGGGCGAACCCCTGGGCCTGCGGCCGTTCGGGCTCGAAGCCCTGAACATCTGCCGGCTGGAAAAAGGCCACGTGGTGCCCAACGTGGACACCGACGCCTTCACCACCCTGTTCGAATCTTCCTTCGGCTGGATGCTGAATCGAACCAAGACGGAGACGGTCGGCAAGCCCATTCTGGATTTGATCGCGGGCGACGAATTCACCGAGCAGGTCATCGCCTTCAGCATCGAGGGCCGATCGCCGGTCGCCGACGGTTCCCTGGTGGTCAATGGCCCCCGGCAGCTCGGCCGGGTCACCAGCATTCGTTACAGCCCGCTGCTCGGCAAGACCATCGGCCTGGCGCTGGTGGCGCCGCACGAAGACTGGCGCGAGGGTGGAAAGGTGAGACTCTGGTTCGATGGCCGCGAGGTCGAAGCCGATTTCGCCAAGCCGCCGTTCCATGATCCCGCCGGCGAGAGGATGAAGATGTGATGACGCGCACGCGAGCCATCGTGCTGCCCGCCTGGGCGGGCAAGCCGGTCGAAGCAGAACACAGCGGTTGGCCGGTGGTCGAGCGCTTCGAGCCGCCGGAAGGCGACTGCGGGGTTGGCCTCACCGACCTCAGCCATCGCCCCAAGGCCATTCTGCAAGGGCCGGCTGTTGCACAACTGGGGCTGTCGAAGCCCGGCCAGGCCGTGTGGAACGGGCAAGCCATGGCGGGCTGCCTGAAGCCGGGCCAGGCGATCATTTTCGACCTGGGCGGCCCGGTGGAACCGGAGTGGCCGGACAGCTGGTATTCCGATATGACCGAGGGCTGGGTCCTGTTGGGAATCTGGGGCCCACAAGCCGCGGAAGTGGTACAGCGCCTGGTGGCTGTCGATATCGAACGGCCCGACATGCCGGGACCGCTCTATTTTGCCGCCGGCTCGCACGGCATCCGGGTTCAATTGGTCAACCTCAGGGGACAGGGCCCGGGCTTCCTGTTGGCCTGCGATCGTTCGCAGGCTCAGAACCTGTTTGACGCCTGCCTCCGCGCGGGCGCCCAGTTCGATCTGAAAATTACCGGGGTGAAGGCTTTTTACGAATGGTTCGACCGCCTTGCGATCGCAGCCGGTGTCGATTCAAGCAACAGACAGTAGCAGGAGATACTTATGAGCAATACACCCCTTATCGATCAGATGCGCAAGGCGGGCAGCTGGAACACAGCCTGGGATGAGTTCGCCGAATTCGATCCGCTGTGGACCGAGAAGTTCATGGACATGGGCACGCTGCCGATACGTTC
The DNA here is from genome assembly GCA_030830595.1 of Gammaproteobacteria bacterium. Taxonomy (GTDB): domain Bacteria; phylum Pseudomonadota; class Gammaproteobacteria; order Steroidobacterales; family Steroidobacteraceae; genus SG8-30. The sequence goes on from JAURMS010000113.1 coordinate 5,072, forward strand.
CGGCGTACTAGACCGCAAAACCATCGAACTCCTTCTCCTGGCGGTCAATGCCTCCTGCATGCACCTGTATGCCCCGGGCGTGCGCCGGCATATCGGGGGCGCGCTGGATCAGGGCGCCAGCAAGGAGGAAATCATGGCGGTGCTGCAACTGGTCACCGCTATGGGCATCCAATCCTGTTCGCTGGGCGCACCCATCCTGAAGGAAGCACTTGCCGCTCGCGAGGGCAGCTGAATCAATAGCTAATACAGGTCAGAACGCTCAACCCAGCACATCGCGCACGCTGCCAATGATGGATTCCGCCTCGTCCTGGTCCAGGATCAGGACGGGGCGGAATTCGATGGCGCGCGGCTCGTAATGCGCCGGCAGCACCAGCACCCCGGCGTCAAACAGCCTGCGCGTCATTTCGTACGCGTCCATCGTATCTGACAGCAAACCCATGCACAGCCCTACCTGGTTTACCCGGAAGGGCGCATCGGCAAAGCCTTCACGGAACTGCTCTGTCAGCCGCAGCACGTTCCCGACGAACCCGGGGCGGGACGTGATATCGCAGACCGCAGCGGTGGCGACACAGCCGAGTTCGTTGCCGCCAAAAGTCGACATGTGCGGGAACTCGGTATCCAGGAACCAGTCTTTGATCGAAGGCGCCATCAGCACTGCCGCGTTGGGAACGATGCCGCCGCCCAGGCCCTTGGCCGTGGTCAGGATATCCGGCGCCACGCCCTGCTGCTGCCATAACCAGAAGCTGCCCGAGCTGCCGAGCCCGGTCTGAACTTCATCGAGTACGAAAACCGCCCCCTGTTCGTCGCAGATCCTGCGCACGGCCGCAAAGTAACCGGGATCGGGCTCCGGGAACCCCAACTGTGCGGGGCTGGCTTCCAGCAGCACGCAAGCCGTTTCCCCATCGACGGCCGCATGCAGCGCCTCGACGTCGTTGTACGGCACCTTGATGAATTCGGGAAAATCTAGCAGGTAGCGTTCGTGGTACTCGGGGCTGTCGCCGGCCGCCATCGCGAAGCAGCTGCTGCCGTGATAGCTGCCCCGAAGAGATACGAGCTTGCGGCGGCGGGTGAAGCCGCGGGCGGCGCGGATCGCCACCTCGTTGGCCTCCGAGCCACTGGCGGCAAAGGTGACGCCGGTCAGCGCGCCCCCGGTGCTGGCGACGAGCTTTGCGGCAGCCGATGCTTTATGGCCGGAGCACAGGAACAGGTTGCCGA
>JAURMS010000114.1 GCA_030830595.1 Gammaproteobacteria bacterium
CGGTCTTTAGCTTGCATAGTGATATCGTCCTGCTCGCCAGATACAGGCGTCTCAGCAATAACTGCACACGCCTCGCGCTCGGCCTCCTGACCAGCCCTGTAGGCCACGCGCACGGACTCGAGCAGCTCGCGCACAGTCTCCGCAGTCACGGGCACGATCGCGTCAGGCTGCAGCCATTCGCTGGGGATCGGCTTCATTCGGCCACCCTCGTGTCGATGAACACCGGCGTCAGCTCCCCCACCCAGGCCTGCACGATGTTGAACTCGAACCACTCCTCGGCGTCCTCCCGCGGCATCTGCCGCTCCAGGATGTCGATCACCCGGCCGCGGTCATACGCCACCGCCATCATCCCGCCGGCCCGCTCGGCCAAACCCAGGATCGCCTCGTCGTACTCGGGCGCGAGCATCAGCAGCTCCTCATCGATCTCCGCCAGTCTCTCTCGTGTTGTCATTGCGTCACCTTTATGCTTACTGCCACCACGCCCCCGGGCACCGGCTCGGGGTCCAACTCAAAGCTCAGCCGCCAGCGGCTGTCGTCCACGCCCATCGCATCGGCCAGGCCATCCAGGCCCGACTTCATGCTGGCCACCAGGTTGTCCCAGTCCCGGGCCCGCCGATCGGGCGCGTAGAAGGCCAGATGGACCGCCACGGCGCTCGCGCAGCCGGCCAGCATCCCAACCCCTGCCTGAGTCCCGATCGCCCTGCAGCGGGCCCGGTACGCCTTCTTCGCCCTGGCCAGCGACGCCCAGTGCTGGCGAGCGTTCGGGCTCAGCGCCTTGTCCGGCCAGGGCAGCTCAACCTCAAAAGTCAGCGTCCGCTCACATGTTTGTCTCGAAGAGACGTCATGCATTTCTTGCATAAAGTCCCCTCGGTGATTTTTGGCCGATCAGCATTGTGATGATTCGGGCTTGGTTCGAGGGCCGTTTTGCGGGTGCCCTTCTTGTGAAGTTTTTTGGTTGGATCCGCCAACATCCGCCTCTATCCGCCACCCTAAAGGGTGTGGCGGATTGGCGGATAGCGCCCCGCCAGTTATCCGCCAACTTATCCGCCAACCCCAACCCTCTGGAAACCCGCATAAACACTGGGTTTTCGGGCAACTGCCGATTTATCCGCCAGCTATCCGCCAGGCTATCCGCCAGTGTTGTAAAAACGCTATCCGCCAGGTTATCCGCCAGCCCAATTGCCTCTTTTTTAAGCAGCATCTTGGTCCCCTTGCATGGCCAGAAAGCCGGTCATGGACAGGTAGTTAGTGGCTGCTTCGGAAAGCTCCCATCCGCCTTTGCCACCGTCTGCCATGCCGTTGTCCTTCATGGCTTTCATCACGCGCGACAGGCTGCGCTCGCTGCAACCGAGGCTTGCGGCCATGGGGGGCACGCCTGGCCAGCGCGGGTACATGGCCTTGGCCACGTCCAGGCCGGTGATGTCGGTGCCGTTGGTTCGGGTGCCGACTTTGAACTCCAGGGGGTTGCCGTCGATCTCCAGGTACGCGCCCTGGATCTCCACTCCGACGTCGTCGGTGACGCCCAGGCCGAGCTGAGAGATGCGAAATCGCCGGTCCGACGGCATCTCGGCGTCCTTCATCTTTGTGACCTTAAGTTCTATCTGGCCATTCGATCCCTTGACCCAGATTTCCTGGTCCATGGCGCCCTTGAAAGCTGAGCTTCCCCGGGCCCGGTCCATGTCGTGGCCGCTGTGGTGGACTGTCAGGACGTTGCACTTGTGCGGGCGGCGAATGTGCTCGTCGAGGTGCTCGATGAACCGGCCGGCGTCCTTCTGGGTGTTCTCATCGCCGTCGCCGAAGTTTCGGGCCAGGGTGTCGACGACGACCATGGCCGGCTGGTGCCCGGTCTCCTGGACCAGCCGCTGGACCTCGGCGGCCAGGGCGGCGGCCGCATCGCCGTTGAGCAGCATCACCGCCCGGTTAGACTTGAACAGCGGCGTGTCCTTGTCGATCTTCACGCCCCGGGCTTTGGTCCAGGCTGCGAATCGCCTGGCCAGGCCGTTGTGTCCCTCGCCTGCGATGTAGAAGACCGCGCCCTTCTTGACTGGCATGCCGTGCCAGGGTGTTCCGGTCGCCACGCAGCAGGCCATGTCGACCACGCAAAAGCTCTTTCCGCCGCCCGACGGGCCGAAGACCATCGACAGTGCGTCTGTCTCGAGGTAGTTCTCGACCAGCCATTGCACAGGCTTGAGGTCTCCCAGGAGGTCGCTCACCCTGGTGAAGAGCGGCCGCTCCGGGATGATCTCCCCAGTCTCCAGGTCGACCAGTGGCGCAGGCTTTGCCTGGGGCTTGAACTTCTGCTCTGCCCCGGCCACGCACCGCGGGATGTCCTTGTACCGGCTCTCCCATCGATCGTCCTTCGGGCCCGGGTATCCGTGCATCAGGCCGCGCAGCATGTTGGTCACTGCCGCTGGGTGAGCGCCCGTGCTGATCATGCTGGCTGCGATGATGTTGAGCGGCTCGTGGAAGTGGCCTTGCATCACAGCAGCCACGGCAGCCTCGAGCTTTGCCTCCTGGGAGCCGCCAGGCTGCAGCAGGACGGGGCTCATGCCCCCGGTGGCCACGGCAGACGCATTGCGCACGCTGTCGAGGTCCATGCCCACGGCAGAGCACGCATCGTCCAGCGTCAGGCGGATGCCTGGGTTCCAGCTCAGCATCTTGTGCCGGTAATGGCCGGTGACCCTGGGCTTCTGGTTTGTTCCCTGGGGCAGGCGCACGTATCGCACGGCGTTGTTGCCGCTGATGTCCCCACCGATGAAGCCGCGCATGGTCATGGACTTGACCACCGCCGAGCACAGCTCCTCGCTGGCGCAGTCAGGGTCTGCCGCGTCCAGGAGGTAGCCCGCCTGGGTCTTGCCTGGTGAGGTCTCAAGCACCCACGAAGGCGGCGAGTACAGGCTTTCCAGGTCCACGTCGTCGACGACCAGGGCCAGCATCCTCGCGAACGTCGCCTTGCGCCGGTGGTAGAGGCCGTCTGCCCCCTTGTTGACGGCGGCCACCGAGAAGTAGGTGTTGTACTCGCCCCATGAGTCGCACATCTCTCTCGAGTGGTCGGTGGGCGTGTAG
>JAURMS010000115.1 GCA_030830595.1 Gammaproteobacteria bacterium
GGCAGTGGTTCGATCACCACGCCGAAGACTGCGCGGCTCTCGATGTCGAGTACGGGAACATGTTCTGTGTGGTGGGCGATCGCGGCATCCTGATCGAGCCGGTCTTCTACTGGCCGGATGCGCGCGAGGCCTTCCATGAGCGGGTCATGACTGCCAGCCATCTCGCGACGCTGCGCCGCTACGATCGGAATCCGGCAGCACGCGAACTCGTCATGCGCCTGCGCAAGGGGACCGCGGAGGTGTTGCAGCGGCACGGTGCCGTGCATTTCCAGATCGGTCGGTATTACGAATACCTGCCGGCCCTGGACCCAAGCGCAAGCCAGATGCTGCGTGCCTTCAAGCATCTCGTGGACCCGCAGGGCATCATGAATCCCGGGGTACTCGGCCTGGATTGATTTTGCGGTGCGAAACAGAAAAGGTTTGCCCATTCTCAATTTTGGGATTAGTTTTGCGTTGGACAGAGGCTTGACGGAAACGGCCCCGCGGGACAACCAGCACAACAGCGGGGCTTGGGGGGAAGGTTCGCTCGAGCGGAGACGCTCGCGAACCGATCACGACAGCGGCTTCATGCGGAGCCGCTTCTTTTTTGGTCGGGCAGAAGCGTGTTGATCTATACCCTCAAGCGACTGGCCGAGGCCCTGCCGACGCTGCTGGTCGTCATCCTGCTGGCCTTCCTGCTCACCCGTGCAGCACCCGGCGGCCCGTTCGACGAGGAACAGGCCATGCCGCCGGAAGTGCGCGCCAACCTGGAGCGCAGCTACGGGCTCGACGCGCCGCTCCACGAGCAGTTCCTGCGTTACCTCGGTGGCCTGCTACGTGGGGATTTTGGCCCTTCATTCACCTTCAAGGATTACAGCGTCAGTGAACTGATTGCCGAGGGCCTCCCCACCAGCGCCGCGCTCGGTGGCGCGGCCCTGCTGTTGGCGGTGCTGGCGGGTATTCCGCTCGGCCTGGTAGCAGCCCTGCGGGCCCGCGGATGGCTGGATCGGCTGGCCATGGGCCTCGCGGTCGGAGGCATCGCCCTGCCGGTGTTCGTCATCGGTCCGCTGCTGGTTCTCGTGTTCGGGGTCTATCTGGATCTCGTGCCGGTGGCAGGGTGGGGAGAGGGCGCCTGGCTGGACCGCATCCTGCCCACGGTCACCCTGGCCCTGCCGATCGTGGCCTACCTGGCAAGGCTGACCCGTGGCAGCGTCCTAGAAGTGTTGCAATCCCCCTTCGTCATGGCCGCCAAGGCGAGGGGCGTTGCCCGCCATAGCCTGATCCTCCGACACGTCCTGCCCGCGGCCATGGTGCCGGTGATCGGCTACCTCGGTCCTGCCAGTGCCGCCATCCTGACCGGTTCCCTGGTGGTCGAGATCCTGTTCGGCATCCCCGGGATCGGGCGGCACCTTGTCATGGGCGCCTTGAACCGCGACTACACGCTGGTCATGGGCATGGTGATCCTCTACGCCAGCAGCATGATCCTGGCCAATCTGGTCGCAGATCTCGGCTGCGCGGCGGTTGATCCGCGCATTCGCCTGGGCAGGCGTCGATGACCCGCGACCGCTCCCTGTGGGCCGAGTCTGTCAGTCGTCTGCTCGACCATTCCGCCGCCGTGGCCAGCCTCGCCATCCTCTCCGCCATGGTCGTCGCCGCCGTGATCGGGCCATGGCTGAGCCCGCACCAGGCAGAAGTACTCGACTGGTCAATGATGGGCGCGCCGCCCGACCTGCTTTCCGGTCACTGGATGGGCACCGACCGTCTTGGGCGTGACCTGCTGGTGCGTACCCTCGAGGGAATGCGGATTTCCCTGCTGATTGCCGTGGCCGCGGCCATCGTGAGCCTGGTGCTGGGTACCCTGTGGGGGGCGATAGCCGGTTACTCGGGCGGCCGGATCGATAGCGTGATGATGCGCGGTGTCGATGTGCTGTTCGCGATGCCCACCCTGTTCTTCGTCATCCTGCTGACCACCTTGTTCAGTCGGAGCCCACTCCTGCTGATCGCCTGCATCGGCTTGACCGGCTGGCTCACCGTGGCGCGAGTGGTCCGCAGCGAGACCATGGCGCTTGCCAGTCGAGAGTTCATCGAAGCTTCGGTCGCTTGCGGCGCCCGACCTGCGGGGGTCGTGTTCAGGCACCTCGTCCCCAACCTTGCGGGCACCGTGGTGACTTACGCGACCCTGCTGATCCCGCAGATGATCCTGGTGGAGAGCTTCCTGAGTTTTCTTGGCATCGGGGTACAGGAGCCCGCTTCCAGCCTGGGCAACCTGATTGCGGAGGGCGCTGCCGAACTGGACGCCGCACCGTGGATGCTGGTGGGTCCGGCTGCGTGCCTCGTCCTGCTGGTGTTCTGTTTCAATTATCTGGGTGACGGCTTGCGGGACGCCCTGGACCCGAGGCGGCGGCGGTGAGCCTGTTCGAGATCCGCAACCTGTCGGTGAGCTTCAGCACGCCCGAAGGGAGTGTCGAGGCGGTGCGGGGGGTGTCGCTCGGACTCGCCGCGGGAGAATCACTGGCGATCGTCGGTGAGTCGGGTTCCGGCAAGAGCCAGACCCTCCTTGGCGCCCTCGGCTTGCTGGCGAGCAACGGACGGGTGACCGCAGGGCGTTGTGTGTTCGCCGGGCGTGAACTCGACTGTGGGCCGTCTTTGGAGGGCTTGCTCGGGAGTCAAATCGGTTACATCCCTCAGGATGCCATGGGCTGTCTGACCCCTCACCTTCGTCTGGGCGCCCAGTTGGGCGAACTGCTCATGCGCCACCGAGGTCTGGGGGCCGACTCGGCCCGGCGCGCGGCCAGGGAACTGCTCGCACTGGTGAGACTGCCCGATCCGGACTTCCGGCTCGACCTGTACCCCCATGAACTCTCAGGGGGACAGCGACAGCGAGTGGCCATCGCGGCGGCACTCGCCGGTCAACCTGCCGTGCTCATCGCAGATGAACCTACCACGGCCCTCGACGTCACGGTGCAGGCCCAGGTGGTCGCACTGCTCAGGGACCTGCAGGCGCAGCAGGACCTCGCCCTGGTCACGATCACCCACGACCTTGGAGTGGTCGCAGCCCTCGGGGGGCGTGTCATGGTCATGTACGCGGGGCAGGTGGTGGAGGAAGGCCAGGTCGAGGAGGTGTTCAGGCAGCCAGCCCATCCCTACACGGCAGCCTTGCTCGCGGCGCGGCCGGCAGCCGAGGCGACGAGGGCTGGTCCGATGCAAACCATTCCCGGCAGCCCGCCCCAAACTGGATCGCTGGGGCCTGGCTGCGCGTTCGCTCCCCGTTGCTCAATCGCGGGAACGGAGTGCATTCGAGAGGCTCCCCTGCAGACCGGCATGGGCCGGCGAGTTCGCTGCCACCAACCGCTCATTGCCCGCGCCTGGCAGGCCTCGCCGTGAGTGCGTTGCTCCAGGCGCTCGATCTCGAGGTGAGCTTTCCACTCGGGCAAGGCTGGACCCGGCGTTCGGTCTTGCGAGCCCTGCGCGGGGTATCACTGTCGCTGGGACGAGGGGAGGCGGTCGGAATTGTCGGTGAATCAGGATGTGGAAAGAGCACCCTCGCTCGAGTCCTGCTGGGTCTCATCAAGCCCGACTCGGGGCAGGTCCTGCTCGAAGGCAGGGCTGTCGCACACCATGATCGTGATGCGCTCCTGGAGTTGAGGCGAAGGGTGCAGATGGTCTTCCAGGATCCTCGTGGCAGCCTCAATCCCAGGCTGACCATCCTGGAGTCCATCGCCGAGCCGCTGCGCTGCCTGCGCCCCGAGTTCTCGGCCAGTGAGCGCCGCATGCTGATCATGCACACCCTGGAGCAGGTCGGACTTGATCGCGGGCTCGCGTCGCGCTACCCGCACGAACTCAGCGGCGGGCAGTGCCAGCGCGCCGGCATTGCCCGCGCCATCGTGGCGAAACCGGACTGCCTGGTCTGCGACGAACCGGTGAGCGCGCTCGACCTGTCCATTCAAGGCCAGATCGTCAACCTGCTGGCGGACCTGCGCCGGGAGATCGGGGTTGGCGTGCTGTTCATCAGTCACAATCTATCGGTGGTCCGCCACCTCTGTGATCGGGTGCTGGTGATGCACCTCGGGCAGGTCGTGGAGGAGGGCAATGTCGTCCAGGTATTCACTGCCCCGCGTCATCCCTATACCCAGCTGTTGTTGAGTTCGGAGTTGGTGGCCGAACCTGGACGACCGTTGCCGGCGCTCCCGGACGGCGAGCCTGCCTCTCCGCTGTCACCGCCCGCGGGCTGTAGCTTCGTTGGGCGCTGCCCCGTCGTGATGGAGGCCTGTCGGCATGAACCGCCTCCGGTCACCCGGGACCCGGACGGACACGCCACTCGCTGTTACCGCTGGACCGATTCGACCAGCTCGATCCATTCACCCGCCATACCCCTCAGCACCGACGCGCGTCGACCCAGGTAAGGGGCTTCAGCGTGGCGGGTAGGCCCCGGGTGTTCCAGCCCGGTGATCCGACCCAGGTCCGTCACCGTGAAGGTCACCATGGCGATGCCAGGGGGCAGTTCACCCGGCAGTACCGGACGGGGACCCGCCTCGGCAGGGTACTCATCGATCTCCACGAGAAAATCTTCGGGGAAACGCACGATGGAGAGCGGAAATTGCCGCTCCGATTCCAGGCCCCACTCGCGGGCCAGGACCGAGATGGTGGAGTGCGCCGCTTCGGTCACCGGCATCCCGAGTTGACGAGCGTAGAAATTCCGCATGGAGCTCATGTCCGGACCGCCCAGGACGACGATGAAGGTCCGGTCGATCGCTGCCTGGGCCGTCCCAAGGTTGAACAGCGAACGCCCCGGTGGAATCCTGGTCAGGTAGACAAGCTCTCCCGCGGGGCCGATGGCCTGCATGGCGATCACTTCGGGATTGAGGGACAAACCCCGTGGCTCCCCGATGACCTTGAAGGCCGAATTCTCCAGCCGGCTACGCGTGGCGAGGGGGTCCTGGATCAAGATCTCGTTGGCGTTCCATCCCCAGCTGCGCATGGCTCGATAGCCGGCAGCGGAGGGCTGGTGAATGATGCGGAGGAACACGTCGCTGCCTCCCGCCGGCCGTAGCAGCACCCATTCCCGTCCCTCGACCGCCACGGCCTGCCATGCCCGGGCCAGCGGGCGGCTCACCACGCCGCGGGCTTCCACGGTGAATCCAAGGGTATCGACGTAGGCGCGTTCCATTGCCACCAGGTCGGGCACGGCCAGCGTGACCGTCAAGATGCCCGTCAACATTCTCGCCCCCTTTTGTCCAGAACTTGGGCATCATAAACCACCGGCCCGGCGCACCCCCTGCGCTGCCGACTCGGGAGAACGGGCTGATGACCGTTGATGACCTGTTGCTGTGGACAGCCTTGTCGATTGGCTTGATCCATACCCTGCTTGGTCCTGATCATTACCTGCCGTTTGTTGCCATGCGGCGTGCGCGCGGCTGGAGCACGCCCCGCATGGTGGCTGCAGTCTGCGGCTTCGGCGCGGCGCACGTGACCGCCTCTGCGGCACTGGGGCTCATCGGCATCGCCTTCGGCGTCGCCCTCGGCTGGCTGGAGGGCCTGCAGCACCTGAGGGGCGAGGTCGCGGCCTGGCTGTTGCTCGGGGCAGGCTTGGCCTACGCCAGCTGGGGCATCCGTCGCGCCAGGCAGGGCGGCAGTCACACCCACGCCCACGTGCACGCCGACGGCACGGTTCACGTCCACCCGCACACACATACGGCCGCCACCCACCGCCATCCGCACGCCAGCGAGGGTCGCTGGGGTCCGTGGCTGGTGTTCCTCGTGTTCCTGCTCGGGCCGTGCGAGGCGCTCATCCCGGTCCTCATGTACCCCGCCGCCCAGTCTGACTGGCATACAGTGGGCACGGTCACGCTGGCCTTTGCCGCGGCAACCCTCAGCACCATGGTGGTGGCCACGCTCGTCGCAGACCGCCTGCTGGTCGGCCTGCTCGAGCGCGCCGTGAGCGGCCGACAGGACTGGTCGCACGCGCTGGCAGGAGGCACAATAGCCCTGTGCGGTGCCGGGATCCTGGCACTGGGTCACTAGTGGAGGCCGACGATGAAATCTATTCGCCACACCCGCAGCCGTGAAGCCGAACGCTGGCTTCGGGCCGAGATCGCCGACCAGAAGAAGCGCTACCGCAAGATCGTGGCCGAACAGGATGCGCTGGCGCCCAAGCGCGAGAAGTGGGTGGCCGCCTTCCTGCAGCGTATCCAGACCAAGGGCTTCAACGTGCACGCGGACATTCGGCGGGTGATCGCGCCCGAGGAGATTCCCGCCAAGCCCAGGCGCAAGTTCCGCGTGATCTTCTAGGTTCGGATAGCAGGAGACATCCCATGGCACGTCCACACATCGAACCTTATGTCGAGACCAGGATTCCCTGGAAAAGGATGACCTTGCCCGGCTTCCGCAAGGGAATGCGTTACAAGATGCTCTCGCTGGACACCGACACCGGCGCGTGTTCCATGAAGGTGATGTTCGAGCCGGGGTACTCGCTACCGCCGGGCATGAGCTATTCCGAGATGGAACTGTTTGTTCTGTCTGGGTCCCTGGTGGTGGGCGACAAGACTCACGTCGCGGGACATTACTTTTTCGTTCCGGCCGGCGTGGCCCTGCCTGCGCTCTCTGCCCCACGTGGCGCCCAGGTGCTGATGTTCTACAACTACGGTGAGCCGAGTTTCGTAGAGTCAGATTCAGATCACCGGCTGGCCGAGCGCAATCGCTTTGCCTCGGTCAATGCCTACGAAAATCTCGCCTGGACCTCGACCAGCTTCTATCCGGCGACCGCAGCCGGCTGCCTGGTCAAGGTGCTGCGCTTCGACGAGCGTTCCCAGGCTTTTACCTTTCTCTACTGCATGACTCCGAATTTTTCACAGGACAACATCAGCTACCATGATTGCGCTGAGGAGTCCTACCACATCTGGGGGACCTCCTGGATGATGCAGTTCGGCGACTTGCCCACCGGCGGTTATTTCTGGCGGCCGCCTTATATCAA
>JAURMS010000116.1 GCA_030830595.1 Gammaproteobacteria bacterium
CTCGGTGCGCGCCGAATCATTAAACAAAACAGGCAGTTTTGCCAGCGCGGGGCGGCTCGGTTACTGGCCCGAGGCCTGGTGTCGCAGCTTCAAGCGGCACTGCGTGAGGCCGTTTCCGCTGTCCTTCTTCCAGCCGCCCCGCATTCCCGGGGGCGCGAGGATCATCGCCTTCCACGGCAAGCCCAACCCGCACGAGGCGTTGGAGGGCATCAGCGGCAAGTGGTACCGCCGGGTGCTGCCCACCCCCTGGATTGGCGAGCACTGGCGCTGACGCGCCCCGGGTTCAGGCCAGGGCGAGCGCCGCGGAGAAGGTGGCCGGGTCGACGTTGCCGCCGGAGATTATCACTGCGGTCACGCGATCCCGGCAGTCGATCCGGCCGGCCAGCACGGCCGCCAGCGCCACCGCCCCGCCGGGCTCCACCACGAGTTTCAGTTCCCGCCAGGCCCAGGCCATCGCCGTCAGCACCTCATGGTCGGAGACCGCCAGCCCCCCGGCCAGAAGTGAGTGCATGATGGGGAAGGTCAACTCCCCTGGGCTGGGCGCCAGCAGCGCATCGCACAGCGAAGAGCCCCCTGGCGGATTGCGCTCGCGCCGGCCGCTGGCCAGCGAGCGGCGCGCATCGTCGTGCCCCTCGGGTTCCACCGTGTAGAGCTGGCAGTGCGGGGCGACCTCGCGGATCGCGAGGGCGCAACCGCTGACCAGGCCGCCGCCGCTGCAGCAGACCAGGACCTGATCCGGAGTCAGGCCCAGTTCTCCCGCCTGGTTCATGATCTCGAGGCCCGCCGTGCCCTGGCCTGCGATCACCTGCCGGTCGTCGAAGGACGGGACCAGGCGCGCACCGCGGGACTCGGCCAATTCTTTTGCGATGGCCTCGCGGCTGCCGGTCAGCCGGTCATAGGTGATCACCTCCGCGCCGAGGGCTCGCGTATTGTCGAGCTTCATGCGCGGCGCATCGGCCGGCATCACGATGGCTGCCGGCATGCCCAGCCGGCGTGCCGCCCAGGCGACGCCCTGGGCATGGTTACCCGAGGAAAAGGCCACCACTCCGGCGCTGCGTCGCGCGGGCTCGATGCTATCGAGTGCATTGTAGGCGCCCCGCACCTTGAAGGAGCCGGTCACCTGCAGCGGCTCCAGTTTCAAGAGAATTCGCCCGCCTGTCAGGTCGTCAAGGGCGGTGCCGGCCAGCAGCGGAGTCAGTCGGCTCACGCCACGCAGCCTGCGTGCCGCAGCCAGGATGTCGCTGTAGGTAGGAGGAACGCTCATGGTGGCTTGGCTTGGCGTAGAATCGACGAATCATACCAGCCTGCTGCGGGGCTTCCCTTGACTGAACCCATCACCCTGCGCCTCCGGCCGCACGAGGAGCGGCGCCTGCTTGCCGGGCACCTTTGGATCTTCTCCAACGAGGTCGATATCTCGGCAACCCCGTTGACCGGATTCCAGCCGGGCCAGGTCGTCACGGTCCGTTCCAGTCGTGACCGCTTCATGGGCTATGCCTACGTGAACCCGCGCACGTTGATCGCAGCCCGGCTCCTCAGCCGCGACCCTGCCCATGTGCCGGGCCAGCCGCTCCTGGTCCATCGCCTCAAGCTAGCCCTCGCGCTGCGCGAGCGGGTGCTCGGTTCTCCCTTTTACCGACTGGTCCACGGCGAGGGCGATCTCCTGCCGGGACTGGTCGTGGACCGCTACGGCCCGGTGTGCGTGGCCCAGGCCGGTACTGCCGGCATGGACGTCATGAAACCCTGGGTGGCGGAGGCCCTCAAGCGCGTGGCGGGCATCGAGAGCCTGCTCTGGCGTAACGACACCGGCGCACGGGAGTTGGAAGGCCTGCCCTCCGTGGTCGAACCGGGCCTGGGTGAAGTGCCTGAGGCCATCACGCTCGAAGAGGGCGGTGTGCGCTTTCGTGCGCCCCTGCTCGCCGGCCAGAAGACCGGCTGGTTCTTCGACCAGCGTGCCAACCGGGCGGCTTTCGCCCGCCTTGCCGATGGGCGCAGCGTGCTGGATGTCTGCTGCTACCTCGGGGGGTTTGGTCTGCAGGCGGCGCGGGCCGGCGCGACAGCCGTGACCTGCGTCGATGCCTCGGCAACCGCACTGGCCTCGGTCCGGGCGAGCGCGGCGGACAATGGCCTCACGGTCGAGACCCTGGAGTCGGATGCCTTCGAGGCGCTGGCGGCCCTGCATGCCGAGGGTCGGCGCTTCGACATGATCGTGCTGGACCCGCCGGCCTTCATCAAGCGCCGCAAGGACCTGGGCCGCGGGCTGGCGGCGTACCGCAAGTTGAACCAGCTGGCGCTCAGGCTGCTGTCGCGGGATGGCCTGCTGATGAGCTGCTCCTGTTCCATGCACCTGGAAGAGGCGGCGCTGCTCGAGGCCGTCCAGCGTGCCGCGCGGTCGGCGGGCCGCCATGCCCAGGCCCTGTCCTTCGGCGGCCAGGACGTCGACCATCCGGTGCATCCGGCCATTGCCGAGACCCGTTACCTGAAGGCCATCCTGTTCCGGATCTCGGGTGAATGAGCCGTCCGTGCCGCGCTGCTTGCTAGAATTGGCACGATGATTCCCTACCCGGAGATTGATCCCGTTGCCCTGGCGCTCGGACCCCTCAAGGTCCGCTGGTACGGGCTGATGTATGTGGTGGGCTTCGTGGGCGGCTGGTGGCTTGCCCGCCGGCGTGCCGCAGCGCCCGGTTCCACCTGGAACGTGGCCGATGTGGATGACCTGATTTTCTTTGCGGCCATGGGCGTGATCCTCGGTGGCCGCCTGGGTTGGACGCTGTTCTACGGCATGGAGGGGGTGCTTGCCGACCCACTTTCCGTGCTTCGAATCTGGCAGGGCGGCATGTCCTTCCACGGCGGACTCATCGGGGTGATGTGCTCCATCGCCCTGTTTGCCAGGCGTCGAGGTCGCAGCGTCATGGACGTCTTCGACTTCGCCGTTCCGCTGCCCGCGATTGGCCTGGGGGCCGGCCGGATTGGTAATTTCATCAACGGTGAGCTGTGGGGCAAGACCACGGACCTGCCCTGGGCGTTCGTGGTGCAGGGACAGGCGCGTCATCCTTCGCAGCTCTACGAGGCCGTGTTGGAAGGACTCGTGCTGTTCATCGTCATCTGGTGGTTCACTTCCCGCCCGCGACCGCGCCTGGCGGCTTCCGGTTTGTTCCTGCTGACCTATGGCTGCTTCCGCTTCCTGGTCGAGTTCGTGCGCCTTCCGGACCTCGACCTCGGCTATCTTGCGCTGGGCTGGGTCACCATGGGACAGGTCCTGAGCCTGCCCATGATCCTGGCCGGGCTCGCCATGCTTGCCTGGTCCGCGCGTTACCGGGTGCCTTCCGGAAACTATCGCTGATGCGTCAGTACCTCGACCTGCTCCAGGACGTGCTCGATCATGGTGTCCGCAAGGAGGACCGTACCGGCACCGGCACCCTGAGCGTGTTCGGCAGGCAGTTGCGCTTTGCCCTGGCCGAGGGGTTTCCGCTGGTGACCACCAAGAAGGTGCATACCCGCTCGATCATCTATGAACTGCTCTGGTTCCTGCGCGGTGACACCAACGTGCGCTGGCTGCAGGAGCGCGGGGTAACCATCTGGGACGAATGGGCCGATGAAGGGGGCGAGCTGGGGCCGGTCTATGGCCGGCAGTGGCGCTCCTGGCCCACTGCTGACGGACGGAGCATCGACCAGTTGGCGACCGTGATCCGGCAGCTGCGTGAGGATCCTGATTCGCGCCGCATGATCGTCAGCGCGTGGAATGTCGGCGAGCTGCAAAGCATGGCGCTGGCGCCCTGTCACGCGCTGTTCCAGTTCTATGTCGCCGGCGGTCGGCTGTCCTGCCAGCTGTATCAGAGGAGCTGTGACCTGTTCCTGGGCGTGCCTTTCAACATCGCCTCCTATGCCTTGCTGACCCACCTGCTGGCGCAGCAGGCTGACCTGGAGCCTGGCGATTTCGTCTGGACAGGCGGCGACTGTCACCTCTACCTCAACCACCTCGAACAGGCGCGACTGCAGTTGACCAGGGCGCCTTATCCCTTGCCACGGCTGGAGTTGAGGCGCCGCCCCCCCACGCTGTTCGACTACGAGTTCGATGACATCGCCATCATGGACTACCAGCACCATCCCGCGATCAAGGCACCGGTCGCGGTCTGACTTTACCGAGGAGCCACTGACAGATGCCCACGCAGAAACGCGGGTCCGCCCCGCTGTACAAGGTTCGACAATCCCGCATCCATGGCCGCGGCGTGTTCGCCGCCCGCAAGATCCGCAAGGGCACCCGGGTGATCGAGTACCTCGGCGAGCGGGTATCCCATGCCGAGGCCGATCGCCGTTACGAGGACAAGGCCAGGGACGACAATCACACCTTCCTGTTCGTCGTCGATCGCCGCACCGTGATCGACGCCGGCGTCGACGGCAACGAGGCGCGCTGGATCAACCATTCCTGCGATCCCAACTGCGAGTCGGTGTTCGAGGATCGGCGGGTATTCATCGAGGCGGTGCGCACCATCCAGCCGGGCGAGGAACTGTCCTACAACTACCAGATCATGCGCGAGCCGAACGATCCCCCCGACGTGGATGAGATCTTCGCGTGCCGCTGCGGGGCGGCAAATTGCCGGGGTACGATGTTGATGGACCCCAAGCCGAAGCGAAAGTCCGCCGCCAAGACGAAGCACAAGGCTAAGTCCGGGCGCCGTCCGGACAAGGCCGCCCGCAAGAAGTGATGGAGCCCGCCACCCCGCGCCTGGTGGCGGTGCTGGCCATGGCCGACAACCACGTCATCGGCCGTGATGGCGCGCTGCCCTGGCGCCTGCCCGACGACCTGCGGAGGTTCAAGGCACTGACCCTCGGTCACCCGGTGCTGATGGGGCGCCGCACCTATCACTCACTGGGCCGGCCCTTGCCGGGGCGCGACAACATCGTGCTCACCCGGGCCGCAGGCTGGCAGTCGGCGGGGGTCAGGGTGGCCGGCAGCCTGGATGAAGCGCTGGTGCTCGCAGGTCCAGTGCCGCAGGTGATGGTCATCGGGGGTGCGGAGATCTATCGGCTGTGCTGGCCGCGCCTGTCACGCATCGAGTTGACCCGCGTCCACGGTCAGCCGGTTGGCGACACCCTGCTCGAGGGGCTGGACTGGACCGGATGGCAGCAGCAGGCCTGTGAGCGTCATCCTTCCGACGACCGTCACGACTATCCGTTCAGCTTTGTCACGCTGGTCCGCGCGGCGGGGGCCTGAGCCCCGCGCAGTCCACCGTGACGGGCTCGGCACGCTCGTCGTCGAGGCGCACGGCGCATAGCCGGCCGCCCCACACGCAGCCTCCGTCAAGGGCCAGGAAGCGCCCCCCTACTCGCAGGCCGAGAGTCGACCAGTGCCCGAAGGCAATGCGTCCGGTGAAGGTCTCCAGTGCCGGATGCAGGAACCAGGGCATCGACCCCCTCGGCGCGGATTCAGGGCCGCCCTTGCCCGGCACCAGGCAGCCGTCCCGGTCCACCAGGCGCATGCGGGTGAAGGCGTTGATGGCAAAGCGCACCCGGTCCATGCCCTCGCGGCCGGCATGCCAGCAGCGGGGTTCGTCGCCGTACATGGCGGCGAGCGTCTCGCGCGGACGGGATTGCAGCGCTTGCTGTACGTTCCCGGCCTCGGCCACGGCGGTGGCGAGGTCCCAGCCGGGTGCGATGCCCGCGTGCACCAGCGTGCAGTCGAGTTGCGGGTCGTGGTGCAGCAGGGGTTGGCGGATCAGCCAGTCGAGCAGGTCGTC
>JAURMS010000117.1 GCA_030830595.1 Gammaproteobacteria bacterium
CGCAACGGTATTCGTAAATCCGATCAACTGGCGCACAGCCGTATCAACCGCAACAAAACTGTGACTACCTTTCTCACTCGCTAGAAAGGTCGGAGTGAGAGCCCTAAGTGTTCCTCCCTCATCCGAACCCACCGCTTTAAAACTGATTAGAAGGTCACGCAGTTGCTCCGCGGGGGCTTTTGCGCCAACTTCTTTACACAAGGCCTCAAATGACGGCGAACCACCGTCAAATTGTAGTGCGATAGGTTCCGCGTCTTTGTCCAAATAGCCTTCCAGTCGTCGCCAAGCGCACATAATCTCCATACAGTCCCTTTGGGCGCTCCCCAACACCTCGACTGTTGTTGCGCTCGGCCGTTTTTCTGCGGCCCTTCGTAACCGCGTTTCAAAGGCCTTGCAGATTACGTCCTCGTCAACTGGGGCAAGAATCAAGATCTTGGCGAGATCCTCAAATAGCAAGCTTATGAGTTCCTCTGGTGAACTCGCAGTTGTATTCCCTACGCGCTCAGAATTACTGGTCGATTTGCCCATAAAGAAACCTCTCAGAATCTTCATTTGAGAAGATACCGTAGATATACTGCTCCAATACACCGATTTTTTGCACTATCTGTGTAGTTTTGATACGAAAAATCTCCTGTATTACTATTACTCCGTAAATATTAGTGACACGGTCAGCCTCTAATTTTCAGGAAATCTTAGGTGCCCTCGCGGCGCTAATGCTCCGCGAAGGCATTACTGCATCTGAGTTCGGAAGCTTGGCCGATATAGCGTTCATCAAAGCTGCACGGGACAAGCTGATGGCTGAGGGCATAGATCCCAGCTATTCCAGAATAGCGGCTATCACTGGAATCCATCGCCATGCCGTCAGCACGGTTCTGAATGAACTTGAGTCTCAATCCCCCAATGAAAGCACGACAAAACGACACCGGAGGCATCGATTGGACCGCGTGCTGAGCGGCTGGTTCGAGGATCCCCGTTACACGGACTCATCGGGCAACCCAAAGGAAATACCACTAGATGGGCCGCACCCTTCTTTTTCAGAACTGGTCCGCTCCAATAGTGGGGACATTTACCATGGTATCGTCTTGGATGAGTTGCAACGAGTCGGGGCTATCGAAACTACTAAAAATGGCGAGTTAAGAGCGGTATCTAGGCGATTTGTAGTAGGCGGCGCAGATGCAAATGCTTTGCATCATGCCGATGAAGTTGCTGGTGAAGTATTGAGAACCCTAATCCACAATCTTTTCAGCGAAAGAGATACTCGACTCTTTGAGGATGAAGCGACTACCGCTTGCTTACCCGCTGAAGCCCTCCCTCAACTCAAAAAATGGATAAAGACCAGAGCAACTGCTTTGCTGGATGACCTTCAAGGGTGGCTGGATGCCAATGAGTCGCCCGTAGAACAAACGGAGCAGCAGCCGCGTTTGCGCGCCGGGCTCCGCATCATCATGGTCAAGGATGACAACCCTGAGAAGCAGGATTGATCAATGATTCAGGTCAGAGGCCTGCATGGAAGCAAGCTGAAGAAATCCTTGCTCATCAAGAATATCAACGCCTAGCTTTTCAGCCTTAGCCAGCTTGGATCCGGCTTTTTCTCCGGCGACCAGGTAGTCTGTTTTCGATGAGAGGCTTGAGGAGGCTACACCACCCAATTTTCGAACTAACGCCTCGGCCTCCTCCCTGGACATGCTGGAAAGCGTGCCGGTCACCACTATCGTCTTGCCACTTAACGGCGATGAGACAGGCTCGGGCCTTTCAACGTCAGGCCAGTGGACTCCGGAGTCGACCAGCCGTTGAATAACCTGTCGATTGTGCTCCTCTGCAAAAAATGCATGGACATGCCCAGCGACTACCGGACCGACGTCCCGCACCTGCTGAACCTGTTCTTCAGTGGCTTCCATCAGCGCGCCCAGGCTTCCAAAGTGATTCGCCAGTCCTCGCGCAGTGGCCTCGCCCACATCTCGAACCCCAAGGGCGAACAAAAAGCGCTCAAGCGTCGTGTCTTTGCTGGCCTCCAGAGCCTCAATGACCTTCGCGGCCGACTTCTCCCCCATCCGGTCAAGGTCCGCAAGCTTTTCGATATCGAGACGATAGAGACCATCGGCACTCGAAACGAGACCTCGATCGACCAGCTGGTCGATCAACTTTTCTCCCAAGCCGTCGACATTCATCGCCTTGCGGGATACGAAATGCCTCAGTGACTCCTTGACCTGGGCCTGGCAGAACAGTCCGCCAGAGCAGCGGGCCACTGCTTCTCCCTCTCCCCTCTCGATGCCAGAGCCACAAACAGGGCAGCATTCGGGCATCTCCACGACCTGGGCGCCTGGCGGGCGTCTGTCCGAAACGACCGACACGACCTCCGGGATCACGTCCCCCGCCCTACGGACAATCACCGTGTCACCGACGCGAATGTCCTTCCTCCTCAGTTCATCAATATTGTGCAGCGTCGCGTTACTCACCGTGACTCCGCCAACGAAGACTGGCTCTAAACGCGCAACCGGGGTGAGGGCACCTGTCCGTCCAACCTGCCACTCGACACCGCGCACGATGGTCAGTTCTTCCTCGGCAGGGAACTTGTGCGCAACCGCCCACCTGGGCGCGCGCGAAACAAAACCCAATTGCCGTTGGAGGTCTAACCGATCGACCTTGTAAACAACCCCGTCGATCTGAAACGGTAAGCTTGATCGGCGCGTGGCCATGTCGTCGTGATATCGCAGCACCTCTTCGACACCTAAACGCGTACACGCCTCTGCCGACGGTCGCAGGCCCCACTTCCGCATAGCCTCCAACCTGCCACTATGGGTCTGGGGCAGGCCAGTCTCGTCC
Organism: Gammaproteobacteria bacterium; assembly: GCA_030830595.1. Taxonomy (GTDB): domain Bacteria; phylum Pseudomonadota; class Gammaproteobacteria; order Steroidobacterales; family Steroidobacteraceae; genus SG8-30. The sequence continues at coordinate 2,824 of JAURMS010000117.1, forward strand.
TCGGCGGACAGACCATAGAAGATCATCTCCAGCGGACGGGCAGCGGTGATTCTCGAGTCCAACTGGCGCAGGCTGCCGGCAGCGGCATTCCGCGGGTTGACGAAGGTTTTCTCGCCGCTGGCCTCGGCCTGAGCATTCAGCTGACGGAACCCGTCGACTGGCATGAATACCTCGCCGCGCGCCTCAAAGCGTGCAGGCCAGCCAACTCCCTGCAAGCGAAGAGGAACCGATCGAATCGTCCTGACGTTCTGGGTGACGTCCTCCCCGGTGATCCCATCTCCCCGAGTCGCCGCCCTGATGAGCACCCCTCCTTCGTAGAGGATACTGATGGCCAGGCCATCCATCTTCGGCTCACAGGCATACATGAGATCGTCACCCGTTTCGAGCCTCTCCTTGATACGTCTGTCGAAGCCCCTGACGTCATCACTGCTGAAGGCGTTCTCCAGCGAAAGCATGGGGGACAGGTGACGGACTTCCTGAAATTTATCCAGAGGCCGGCCACCCACTCTTTGGGTGGGCGAGTCCGGGGTCACCAATGCCGGATGCTCTGTTTCAAGCTGGCGCAGTCGGCGCATGAGCCGGTCGTACTCGGCGTCCGGAACCTCCGGATCGTCGAGGACAAAATAGCGATAATCGTGGTGGGCGATTTGCAGCCGCAAGGATTCGATCTCGCGAGCCGCAGCCTGCATATTACTGCTCACCCCGACCAGGGCCCTCCTGCTCAAATTTGACGATTTCCTCGCGGAGTCGAATCAGCGCCTGGTTAGTCAGGGGGCGACCCATCTCATCCTGTATCCGACCCCCCAACTCTCCAACCAGGCGCTTGGCGGTCATAAGCATGATGTCGAGCGTGGTCTCTGCATCGAGAGGACCTGGGATCACGGCAAACAGTGACGCACCACTGAACAATTGCCCGTCCATATTCTCGTAATCGAAGGAGCCAGGTTCGTTCAGGCTGGCAGCGTGAAAGATGGTCTGCCCACCATCGCGAGATCGGTGAAAAACCGAGTAACGCCCGAATCGCAGCCCTTCGGCTGCAAACGCTGCCATGAGATCACGACCTTTCCATTTACTCTCGACAGGCACGAGTCGAAACGCCAGCACCCGCTGCCGCCGCGCCGCCTTGTTGTGCTCACCCGGAATAGATAGCGTTACCCCGGACTCCTGAACCTGAGGAGGCTCATCAACGCCCAGTGCGGGGCGTTCACGGAGCGGTGCAATCGAGGGCGCAGGACGCTTGAGTTCAGGCTCTGCACCCTCCGGCAGGTCCAGGGTGGGTAACTGGCGTGGCAAAGGTCGCCGTTCGGACTCACTGACGGGCTGAGAAGTTACGACCTTCGGCGTTGACTCAGTGGCGGCCACCTCGGGTTCCGGGATCGACACCGGCTCCGCCTTCCGGACCGCTTGCCGACGGCGGCTCTCCCACCACCAAAGGCCGGCAATCAGACCAACTCCCGCAATAGCCAGGATCCAGCGTAGCTCAGCCACCGGCACCTTCCTGTAGGGTCAGCTTGCCGCCATTCTTACTGCCTCATCGACGTCGACTGCAACCAGTCGAGAGACACCTGGTTCGTTCATGGTGACACCGATCAACTGCTGGGCGAGTTCCATGGTGGACTTATTGTGGGTAATGAAGAGGAACTGCACCTGCTGGGACATATCGCGCACGATTTCGCAGAAGCGCCCTACATTCCGATCGTCGAGCGGCGCATCGACCTCGTCCAGCAGGCAAAACGGTGCCGGGTTCAACTCGAATATCGAGAACACCAGAGCCACGGCGGTCAGGGCCTTCTCACCACCGGACAACTGGCTGATGGTGACATTCCGCTTGCCGGGCGGCCTCGCCATGATGGCAACACCGGAAGACAGGCTGTCATCCCCTATCAATTCCAGATAGGCGCTGCCGCCATCGAAGAGTCTCGGAAACTTTTCCTGCAGGCCTGCATTGACACGGTCAAAGGTGTCCTTGAACCGGGCGCGGGTCTCGCGGTCAATTTTGCGAATGGCCTCCTCGAGGGTCGCGAGAGCCTCATTGAGGTCGGCAAACTGCTTGTCCAGGTATTCCTTGCGCTCGGTCTGCTCCTTGAGTTCATCAATGGATGCCAGGTTCACCGCACCCAGCCGCTCAATCTTTGAGCTCACCTCGGACAGTTGCTCCTCCCATGCGGCCACGGAGGCCTCATCTGGTAGGCCGGCCCGAACTTCCTCGAAGGCCAGTCGGGTCTTTTCAAACTGCTCAACCACACCCTCGCGGCGCACCTTGAGCCCCTCGTTGGCGAAGCGCTCGGCTTCAAGCGCCCCTCGCGCCTCCTCCAAACGACCCGCTACAGATACACGCTCACGATTGGAAACTTCAAGGCGGTGCTCGACCTCGCTGGCCTCCTGCCGAGCGAGTGTCTGCCTCCCTTCCAGGCCCAGCTTTTCTTCCAGGACGCCCGCCAACTCGCGCTCCATGGCTGCGATCGGCTCTGCAGCAGCATCGATCTTCAGTCGCAAGTGGTCCCGCCTTTCCTGGTGACCCTGAGCCTGAGCCTGGCTGCGCTCGATTCCGACCTTCAGTGCGCCCAACTGAGAGCGCACTGCCTCAAGGCGTATGGCTGCCTGCTGGGCTTCGTGGACCCGCTGCTGGGCCACTTGCCGTGCGGAGTTGACGGCGTCTTCCAAGACACGACGCTCATCCTCCAGCGTGCGCTTGCCATCATCGAGCTGACTCATCGTGAGCAGCCCCTGTTCGAGCTCACTTCGGCCCAAGCGAATCTGCTCTTCGTCGTCCTTGATGCTCTTCGCCGTTTCCGCCAACAGGCCGCGTACCGCCTGCAACCTGTCGGTGGATTGCTGCAGGCGCGCCCGGGTCATCTCCACCTGTGATCTGGCCTGCACCCAGTCACGGTGTGCCTGGTTAACCACAGACTGTGCCTCATCACGCTCCTGCTCGGCAGCCAGCCTGGCCTCGCGAGCCTGCCGCAAGGCTGCGGCGAGGGACTCGACGTGGGCGGTGTGCTCCTCGGCCTTGCTGCGCAACTCCTTGAGTGCATGCTCTCTCTCAATGACACCGGCATGGGCATCGTTATCCCGCCTGATCCTGAGCCAGTTGGGGCCGAGCCAGATACCCTCCGGTGTGATCACCGACTCCCCGCCGGCGAGCGCAGGCACGACCGAAAGCGCCTCGTTAAGATTGGCCGCGGTACGGATCCCCCGCAACATGCCCGCGGCCCATTCGGGCGACCGGAGTCGGGAGGCCAAACCCACGCCAGAAGCAGCCGGATCGCGGTGAGGCGAGCCGGCCGAAGTCACCAATGACAGGGCACCGCCCGATAGATCGCCCAGCCAGTCAGCGATCGACTCGAGGCCACCGACTACGACCGCCTCTAGCGAATCACCCAATACGGTCTCGACGGCCCGCTCCCAGCCTCGCTCAACATCGAGCAGTTGCGCAAGGCGCGGCGAGTCGGCCAGACCCTTGCTGGTGAGCCAGCTCGTAATCCGCTGGTCGCCCTGTCCAAGCGCAGCCTTCTGCATGGCCTCAAGCGACACCATGGCGGCGGTAGCCTGCTGAAGCTCGCTCTTGGCTTGATCAAGCGCAAGGGCACTGCGCTCCTCCTGTGCCCGCACGGCCTCCAGCTGTGCCGTGGCCGTCTCCAGCCGGGTCCGGGCCTCCTGGTCGCGGGCGGCGCCTGCATCGAGCGTTGATTCAAGGCTCCGCAGGTGCGCAGGATCGGCCGCCGACTCCAGAAGTTGGATCTCGTTTTTATGGCGATCCTGCTGGGTGAGCAAACGGGCCAGCGCAGACTCCAGCTGCTCCAGCCGGGCACGGGTTACCATGGTCTTGCGACCTGCCTCGGAAACCTCCAGGCTGAAGGCCTCCCAACGCTCGCGCCAGGCCGTAAGCATGGATTCCGCCTGCAAGAAGGCCCCATGAGCCTCAGCCTCGGCTTCCCGAGCCACTGCGAGCACCGGTTCGCTCTCGGTCACCACGGCCTTCAACTGCGATTCCTGGTCCAGGTCCCTCTTTAATAGTTCGACGCAGTCCTCCAGCGATCTCTCCGTCGCCGAAAGGTCTGCGGTCTGTTGCTCACGGGTATCCCGAGCAAACGAGAGTGCCTGCTCGACTCGCCTTGCCTCTGCGCCCGCCTGCACCAACAGGGTCTGGATTTCGCCCAGCTGGTCGGCCTTTGCCTGGTGCTCGGCACGAACCTGTTCGAGCTTTGCCTCGGAGGCCCGCAGCTCAGCAGTCACCGCCTCCAGCGCATTCTGTCTTGCCGCCAACTGATGCTTGCCTACCTCCATGGCGGCATCAATCTCGATCAACCGCAGTGCGAGCAGTTCAGCCTTGAGACGGCGCTCCTGATCCTTGTACTCGCGATAGCGCCTTGCCACGCCTGCCTGGCGAGTCAGGTGCCTGATCTGCTTTTCGACCTCCTCACGCAAGTCGTTCAAGCGATCCAGGTTCTCCCGCGTATGGGAGATCCTGTTTTCGGTCTCTCGTCGACGTTCCTTGTACTTGGAAATGCCGGCCGCTTCCTCGAGGAACGCGCGCAAGTCGTCCGGCTTCGCCTCGATGACCCGCGAGATCATGCCCTGTTCAATGATGGCGTAGCTACGAGAGCCCAGGCCCGTTCCAAGGAACAGCTGGGTGATGTCCTTACGGCGACATTTACCCCCGTTGATGAAGTAAGTGGAGGTGCCATCACGGCTGACCTGCCGCTTGAGAGATACCTCCTCGAAGCTGGAGTAGGCACCGCTGAGCGTGCCATCGGAGTTGTCGAACACGAGTTCGACCGACGCTGTCGACACCGGCTGCCTGTTGCCCGCTCCATTGAAGATGACATCCGCCATCGAGTCGCCACGCAGGTGCTTGGCGCTGATTTCGCCCATCACCCAGCGGACGGCATCGATGATGTTGGACTTACCGCAACCGTTTGGCCCGACGACCCCGGTCAGGTTGCTCGGAAAGTGTACGGAGGTGGGGTCTACGAAGGACTTGAAGCCCGCAATCTTGATCCTGGAGAGACGCATCTAGGCCCTGATGAAACTGATTGTTTTAGGATGCCCACATAGCCGGGGCTGACCTCCTAGTGTAGATTACGCAAAGCCATTTGACGATGTCCCCGGAGCTTGCAGCTTGACTTCCCCAGAACCCCTTGGCGCAGTGCAGAATCGACCCTCGACGGTGTTGGAGACCTTTCCCAACCCGGCTCCCGGCCGTGATTACACCATCCGCATGGAGATCCCGGAATTCACGTGCATCTGTCCAAAAACCAGCCAGCCCGACTTTGCCCACCTGACCCTCGAATACGTTCCGGACCAACTGTGCCTTGAACTGAAGTCCCTCAAGCTCTACTTCTGGAGTTTCCGGGACAAGGGGGCCTTCCACGAGGCGGTCACCAACGAGATCCTTGAGCACCTTGCTGGCGCGGCCCGGCCGAGGGTCATGCGCCTTACGGGAAAATTCAACGTACGAGGTGGTATCTACACCACGATTGTGGCGGAAAGCCGGCTTGAAGGCTGGGTCGCCACGGCCCCCGTCAGCCTGCCCTGAAACCCGCGTCGGGCAGGATCCCTGACCGCTGATTTCCCTGCTGGACGAGGGGGGTTAGATCGCTATAATCCGCCGTTCCCCGTTCAGGATGAAGCGCCAATGCCCGCCAAGAAAAAGCCCGCCAGGAAGCCTGTCAAGAAGCCCGCTGGGAGTGCCAAATCGACCAGCGCAAAAGTAGCCCAGAAGGCTGCCCGCACTCCGGCCAAGGTCAAAGCCAAGGCCAAGGCCAAGGTCAAGGCCAAGGTCAAGGTCAAGGCGCCAGTCAAGAAACCGGCCGCCAAAACTCCTTCAAAATCGATAACCAAGTCGAAGGCTCCGGCGAAGCCCAAGGTCCCTGCAAAGGCAAAGTCCAAGGCTGCTTCCGCGAAGAAATCGGCCCCGCGGGCCAAGGTGGCCTCAAAGACTGCTGCCGGCAAGACTGCGAAGCCGAAGGCCGTCAAGGCCGCCCCGGCGAAGGCCTCGCCCCCCGCCAAGGCCAAGGCAAAGGCCGTCGGAAAGACGCCTGCATCCACCAAGACGACCGCCAAGCCAGTCGTCAAGCCGAAGGCGGCAGCACCCGCGCGGCCTGCCGGCAGTAAGGCTCAGCCCAAGGCCGTGGCAGCTCCCGTCAAGGAGGGTAAGGGCCCGACCAGCAGTAAGCCCAAGACGGAGCCCAAGCGCGCCATCGCCGTAGCCAGCCATACGCGGAGGCTGGTGCAGCCGGCGGCCGGGGACGATGACGACGGCTACGACGGAGACTCCAGGCCGAACCTGCTGTTGGGGCCCCGAAACGTCACGCCGTACGTCGAAAAACACGGCGAGACCTACATGGGCCGTGAACAACTCGATCATTTCAGGAACATCCTTGGCAGCTGGAAGCAGGACCTGATGGTCGAGGTCGACCGGACCATGACCCACATGAAGGACGAGGCAGCCAACCCCCCCGACCCTAATGACCGGGCCACGCTGGAATCGGAATTCGCCCTGGAACTTCGCACGCGAGATCGTGAAAGGAAGCTCATTCGCAAGATTGAAGAGGCCATGCAGCGTATCGAGGACGGTTCTTACGGTTATTGCCTGGAGACCGGCGAACCCATTGGCGTGAAGCGCCTTGAGGCGCGACCCGTCGCCACCCTTTGCATAGAGGCCCAGGAGCGCCGTGAGCGTCGGGAGCGCCAATACGGAGACCGCGAGGACTGGTACCGCTGATCCGGGCGGTGCCCTGCCGATAGGGCGCTTCGCCCCCTCCCCGACTGGGCGCCTGCACCTCGGGTCAATCCTGTCGGCCGTGGGCAGCTATCTCGCGGCCCGAGCCGAGGGTGGGCGGTGGTTGGTCCGGATGGAGGACCTGGATACGCCGCGGGTAATCCCGGGTGCAGACAGCGAAATCTTGTCCACCCTGGAGCGCCTTGGTCTCGAGTGGCACGGCGAGGTGCTGTACCAGAGCCGTCGGGCCGAGGCCTATTCCGATGCCTTGGACACCCTGAAGGCCAAAGGTCTCTTGTTCGCCTGCACCTGCAGCCGTACCAGCCTGGTGGGGACCGACGAGGCCACGTCCACCCCGCGCTATCCCGGACTCTGCAGGCATAGACCGCCAGTCTTCGAACGGGGGCACGCCGCCCTGCGATTCAGGGCCTCCACAGATGCGAGCCTCGTGGCTTTCCAGGACCTGTATCAGGGCTACCGGCAAGAAGACGTCGCGGCAACCACTGGCGACTTCATCGCCCTCAGGCGAGACGGCATACCGTCCTATCACCTTGCGGTCGTCGTCGACGACGCGGCCCAGGGAGTCACCCAAGTGATCAGGGGAGCAGATCTTATTGACAGTGTGCCGCGTCAAGTGGTGTTGCAGCGCTCACTTGGATTGCCACAACCCCGCTACGGACACCTGCCACTGGTGACGGAGCCGGACGGCACAAAGCTGTCCAAAAGCCGTCGTTCAGTGCCGGCGGGCCTCGAGGCGCCAGGGGCCCTGCTCCTGCGGGTTCTCAGGCTCTTGCGTCAGGACCCACCAGAGGCCTTGCGAAGGGCGCCTCCTGAGGAAATCCTCGCCTGGGCGGCCTCACAGTGGAGGCCGGAGGCATTTTTCGGCGCCCTCGGGATTCCGGCCGATTTCCCGGGGTAGGAGCAGAGCCCGTTTAGGCGTAAGGTGCGTTCATCAGCCGAGGCTGGAGCTCATGTCATGCCGACGCCAACACCGAGACTGATCAAGAAATACCCGAACCGGCGCCTGTACGATACGGGCGCCAGCCGCTACGTCACGCTCAACGACGTCTACCAACTGGTAATCGAAAAGACCGAGTTTGCGGTTCTGGATGCCCGTTCAGGGAAGGACATCACGCGCAGCATCCTCCTGCAGCTAATCGCTGAACAGGAGCAGCGTGGCGCCGCCATGATGAGCGAGGAATTCTTGTCGCAGTTAGTCAGGGCTTACGGTGGGCCTCTGCAGGCCCTGGTCGGCACCTACCTGCAGCAGTGCTTACGCCTGCTGATGGCCCAACAACAACCCCTGCAGGACAGGATGCGGTCCATGGTGGGGGTGGACCCCGTCGCTACCACCGGCTCTCTGGCTGAACGCAGCCTCGAGATCTGGAGAGAACATGCCGGCGGCCAGACGGCCACCGGCAGTGAACCCGAACGCTGATCAGTCGATGCCGCGCATGCTGAGTCGGATGCGCCCCTGGCGATCCACTTCCAGCACCTTGACCCTGACCACATCGCCCTCGTTGAGCTTGTCGGCTACGCGCTCGACTCGCTCATCGGAAATCTGGGAGATGTGAACCAGGCCATCACGACCTGGCAGGATGGTGACGAAGGCTCCGAAATCCATGAGCCGCGCGACCCGGCCCTCGTACACAGTGCCCACCTCCACGTCGGAGGTGATCATCTTGATACGGCGCTCCGCCTCGCGACCTGAATTACCGTCGACAGAGGCGATCTTTACGGTACCGTCGTTATCGATATCGATGGTGGTGCCAGTCTCTTCGGTGATCTGGCGAATCACCGCACCACCCTTGCCGATGACGTCACGGATCTTCTCCGGATCGATCTTCATGGTGATGATGGTGGGCGCCCACTCCGACATGTTCGGACGCGCCTTATCGAGCACCTTGTTCATCTCGCCGAGGATATGCAGCCTGCCTTCGCGAGCCTGATCGAGTGCGACCTTCATGATCTCGGGGGTGATGCTGGTGATCTTGATGTCCATCTGCAGCGCGGTGATGCCAGAGGCAGGACCGGCCACCTTGAAGTCCATATCGCCGAGGTGATCTTCGTCGCCCAGGATGTCGGTCAGCACTGCAAACCGATCACCTTCCTTCACCAGGCCCATGGCCACACCGGCACACGGCGCCTTGACCGGAACGCCGGCGTCCATCAGCGCCAGGCTGGTACCGCAGACGCTGGCCATGGAGCTCGAGCCATTCGACTCCAGGATTTCGGACACCACACGCAGGACGTAGGGAAACTCCTCGAGGTTAGGCATGGTGGCCATGATGCCGCGACGAGCCAGGTTGCCATGACCGATTTCCCGACGCTTCGGGGAACCCATCATGCCGGTCTCGCCAACGCTGAACGGCGGGAAGTTGTAGTGCAGCATGAACGGTTCCCGGCGTTCGCCGGTCAGCGCATCGATGATCTGGGCATCACGACCCGTACCGAGGGTGGCCGTGACCAGGGCCTGAGTCTCGCCGCGAGTGAACAACGCCGAACCATGGGTGCGAGGCAACACGCCCACTTCCACCGTGATGGGACGGACCGTCCGGGTATCACGACCATCGATACGCGGCTTGCCATCGAGGATGCGCTGCCTGACGAGGCGGTATTCCAGCCAGCCGAGTTCCTCCTGGACGTCGTCGGTGGAAAATGCCGGGGCCTCGCCCTGGCACAGAGCGGCCACTGCAGCGGCCTTGACCTCGCCCACCTTCGCGTGACGGGCCTGCTTCTCGACGATCGCGTAAGCGGCCTCCATGGCGGCCGCAGCCTGTGCGGCGACGGCCTCCTTCAGACCCTGGTTGCCGGCAGGTGCCTGCCAGGTCCACTTGGGCTTGCCCGCCTCGGCCACCAGCTTCTCGATCGCGTCGATCGCCGCCTGCATCTGCTGATGCCCAAACAATACAGCCCCGAGCATGACGTCTTCAGGGAGGCAGTTGGCCTCGGACTCCACCATCAGCACGCCCTGACGGGTACCCGCCACCACCAGGTCGAGATCAGAGTCGGTGCGGGTCGTTGAAATGTTCGGGTTGAGAAGGTACTGACCATCCTTGTAGCCCACCCTGGCTGCACCGATCGGACCCTGGAAGGGCACACCAGACAACGCCAGGGCCGCCGACGCGCCCAACAGGGCCGGGATGTCTGCATCGACATCCGTGTTGATGGACAGCACCGTGGCGACCACCTGCACCTCGTTGAAAAACCCCTCCGGGAACAACGGGCGAATCGGGCGATCGATCAGGCGCGAGGTAAGCACCTCCTTTTCCGAGGGACGTCCCTCACGCTTGAAGAAGCCGCCGGGGATCTTGCCCGCCGCGTAGGTCTTCTCCTGATAGTTGACGGTCAGCGGGAAAAAGTCGCGACCGGGGACCGCCTCCTTGCGCGCAACCGCGGTGACCAGCACCACGGTGTCGGCCATGGACACAACCACGGCGGCGTCCGCCTGGCGTGCCATGCGGCCGGTCTCAAGCGTGACGGTATGTTCGCCGTATGAAAAAGTCTGACGAGCTATGCTCACTATGCTGTCCTCGGAATTCGTGAAAAGAAGCGGCCCAGACGGCAGAACGGCCCTGTGTTACAGGGCCGTCGCTGGTCTCTCTAGCGCCGCAGGCCCAGGTCGCCCACGATCTTGGTGTAGCGATCGGGGGCCGTGGACTTCAGGTAATCGAGCAGCTTGCGCCGCTGCGCAACCATCTTCAGCAGACCACGACGAGACGAATGATCGTTCTTGTGACTGGCGAAGTGGTTGGTCAGGCCGCTGATCCTTTCGGACAACAGGGCAATTTGGACTTCCGGTGAACCGGTGTCCTTGGTGTTGACACGGAACCTGCCAACCAGGTCCGCTTTTTGCTCGGTCGAAAGTGGCATGGACTACAAACCTTCCTGAGTTCTCAGTAACTTAAGCCTTGAATGAAGCCGCGCATTGTAGCCGCGTCCCGGCCCGGGCTCAACCCACCCCGCCCTGACGCGCCGCGAGGAGCCTTTCGGGAGCCACTTGCCGGCCCAGGGCATCCATCCGCCCCGTGCCCATGAAGGCCCCGGAGGGGTCCAGGAGCCGGACCCTGGCGCCCGGGGGACCGGCCGCAATGACCGGGTTGCCCTGCCGGAGCCGATGGGCGGGCTCAGGATCGAGTTTCAGGGCCGGCTCGCCAACCAGGGCCGCATCGACCGGCAGTAACCAGTCGTCGAGAGCCAACTCCCCAAGGCTTTCCAGCCTCGCCTGCAGATCCTCGATCCGATGGGCAGAGCCGAGCTGGAAACAGCCGACCTCGGTCCGCCGCAGTTCAGCGACGTGCCCGACCGTTCCGAGGCGGGTTGCGATGTCCTCTGCCAGGGTCCTTACATAGGTGCCCTTGCTGCAGCCCACTGTCAGGCGCAGCAAGTCTGCCTGCAGTTCAAGTAACCCGAGATCGTGAATGTAGATCCTGCGGGGCGGCCTCTCGACCTCCTCGCCGGCGCGGGCAAGCTCGTACAGCCGCCGGCCGCCGTGCTTGAGCGCCGAGTACATGGGCGGGACCTGCCACTGCTCACCCCGGAAGCTCCTCAGGACTTCACCGAGGGCAACCGGGTCAAGTTCTGGAACCGGTCGGGACTCGGTCACCTCGCCCTCGGCATCTCCGGTGCAGGTGCGTTCCCCGAGCTTGACCACCACTTCATAGGCCTTGGGCGAATCCAACAAGTGCCCGGCAAACTTCGTGGCCTCACCGAAACACAGGGGTAACAGACCCGTCGCCAGGGGGTCGAGGCTGCCGGTATGCCCTGCCTTGCGGGCCCGAAAGATCAGTCGAGCCTGTTGCAGGGCGGCATTGGAGGTGATGCCGCGGCCTTTGTCGAGCAGGAACACACCGTCAACCTCCCGCCAGCGCGAGGTGGCGGTCAAGGTTCCTCGTCCTCCTCGGGCGTGGCGTGCTTGCGGTCCTCCGCGATCGCCTCGGCAATGAGCGCCGCTACCCTGGCACCGCGTTCGATGCTCTCATCCAACCTGAATTCCAACTCAGGGACGCTGCGCAGCGTCAACTGGCCCCGCAGCGCCCTGCGCAGGAAGCCGACAGCGCTTCGCAGGGCCTCGAGGATCTGCGCGGCGTCACCCTGACCCGCAAACGGGGTGAAGAAGACCCTGGCATGGCTGAGGTCTCGGGAGACCTCGACCGCAGTGATGGAAATGGCAGACATTCTGGGGTCCTTGACCTCACGCCGAATGAGGTCAGGCAGGACCCTCTGGATTGCGTCTGCAACCCGCTGGGAGCGCTGAAATTCCCGTGGCATCCTGAGCCGATCCCTAGAGCTTTCTGGCGACCTCGAACCGGTCGTAGCACTCAATCTGGTCCCCGACACGGATGTCGTTATAGCCCTTCACGCCGATGCCGCACTCGGTGCCAGAACGCACCTCACCGGCGTCGTCCTTGAAGCGCTTCAGCGACTCCAGTTCGCCCTGGAAAATGACTACGTTGTCACGCAGCACACGGATCGGCTTGTTGCGACGCACTACGCCATCGACGACCAGGCAGCCGGCCACGGTACCGAACTTGCTGGAGCGAAAAACCTCTCGCACCTCGGCCAGTCCGATGATCTGTTCCTTGACCTCCGGCGCCAGCATACCCGTCATCGCCTGCCTGACGTCGTCGATGGCTTCGTAGATCACGCTGTAATAGCGGACATCGACATTCTGGTCCTTGATCGCCGAACGCGCCGAGGCATCAGCGCGCACATCAAAGCCGATGATCTGCGCGTTAGAAGCGGCCGCAAGCATGACATCGGACTCGGTAATACCGCCAACGCCACTGCCGATGACCTTCACGGTGACATCGTCGGTCCCGAGCTTGGTCAACGCCTCGGTGAGCGCCTCGACGGAACCCTGCACGCCGGCCTTGACCAGTAGCTGGATGCTCGCCTTGCCCTCCTGGGCCAGCTGCGAGAACACGTCCTCTGTCCGCTGACCAGCCTGACGCGCAAGCCGAACGTCGCGGAACTTGCCCTGCCGATACAGGGCGACCTCGCGAGCCTTGCGCTCGTTCTCAACCACCAACAACTCGTCGCCAGCGTTGGGCGGTGCCGGAAGACCCAGCACCTGGGCTGGCAAGGACGGACCGACCTCCTTGACCGCATTCCCGGACTCATCGAACAGGGCGCGAATGCGACCAAACTGTTCGCCCACCAAAATGGTGTCGCCCACTGCGAGCAAGCCTCGCTGGACCAGGACCGTTGCCACGGCACCACGGCCCTTTTCGATACTGGCCTCGACCACCGTACCACTGGCAGGACCCACAGCGGGAGCCTTGAGCTCCAGCACCTCGGACTGCAGAAGGATGGCGTCGAGCAGCTTGTCGATACCCTCGCTGGTGTGCGCCGACACGTTGACGAATATGGTGTCGCCGCCCCAGTCCTCGGCCACGACGTTCTCCGCAGATAGCTCCGACTTGACGCGCTCTGGATCGGCCTGAGGTTTGTCGATCTTGTTGACCGCCACCACCAGCGGCACACCCGCCGCGCGGGCGTGTTGGACAGCCTCCTTGGTTTGCGGCATGACGCCGTCATCCGCGGCCACCACCAGAATCACGAGGTCGGTCACCTTCGCGCCACGCGCACGCATTGCCGTAAACGCTGCATGGCCCGGCGTGTCGAGGAACGTGATGACACCCTTCGGCGTGGTCACATGGTAGGCACCAATATGCTGGGTGATGCCACCCGCCTCGCCCGCCGCCACCTTGGTCCTGCGGATGTAGTCGAGCAGCGAGGTCTTGCCATGGTCGACGTGACCCATGATGGTCACCACTGGCGGCCTTGCGACCGCTTCGGCCTCTACGGCGAGCCCAGCTTGCAATTCCTCCTCGACCTGGTTTTCCTTCAGGGCGACAGCGACGTGGCCGAGTTCCTCGACCACCAGCACCGCCGTGTCCTGGTCGATCGGCTGGTTGATGGTGGCCATCACGCCCATGTTCATCATTGCCTTGATGACGTCGGGGGCCTTGACTGCCAACTTCTGGGCCAGCTCGCCTACCGTAATGGTCTCGCCGATGGTGACTTCTCGCTTGACCGGCTGGGTGGGCAGCTGGAATTCCTGCCTCTGATCGGACTGGACCGTGGCCCGACGGCCACCGCCGCGGGCCTTGCCCTTGCGATGCTTGGCGGACAGTCCGCCGGCAATGTGCAGTTCCTGGCGGCCATAGCGGGTGGTCTTGTCGTCCCGGGTCGTGCGGCGAGCTTTTTCCTCGCGCTCACGGCGTTCTTTCTCGAGCTTCTCGCGCTCGCGCTGCTCGGCCTCTCGCTTGGCGGTTTCCTCGGCCTCGACGCGCTGACGCTCTTCGTCGGCCAGCCGCTTGGCTTCCTCGTCCTTCTGCTGCCGCTCACGGGCCTGCAGGTCGCGCTGACGCGCAGCCTCCTCCTCAGCCTGCCGAGCCGCATCCTCGGCCTCACGGACGCGGTCCGCCTCCTCCTGGGCTGCCTTGGCCTTCTCCTCGAGAATTTCCCGCTTGATGTAGGTTCGCTTGGCGCGAACCTCCACCTGCACAGTCCGCGCGCGGCCCTGGGCTGCAGACACCTTGAGCTCGGACTGGGCACGGCGCTTCAGGGTGATGCGCCGCGGCGCCGCTGCACCCTCCTCCTTGCCATGGGACTTGCGAAGGTGCGTCAGCAACTCCAGCTTGGCGTCCTCGCTGATGGTGTCATCAGGGCCCGCGACCTTGATACCCGCCTCTTCAAGCTGGGTGAGCAGCTTGTCGACCGGAACCTTCAGGACCTCGGCGAATTGCGATACGGTAACTTCTGCCATTGTTCCAAACCCCGCGCTGCTGCCTCAGGCCTGATCTTCTTCCGTGAACCAATGAGCTCGGGCGGCCATGATCAGGGCGCCAGCCCGCTCCGCGTCGAGTCCCGGAACCCCTTCCAACTCGTCCAGCGACTGTTCCGCCAGGTCATCGCGGGTGCATACACCACGCGCCGCCAGTTCAAAGGCCAGCTCGGTATCCATGCCCTCGAGCTGGAGCAGGTCCTCTGCGGGCTCGGCGACTCCGATCTGCTCTTCGCTGGCGATCGCCTGGGTAAGCAGGACGTCGCGAGCACGGTTCCGCAACTCTTCGACGATCGACTCGTCGAACTCCTCGATGCCAAGCAACTCATTCGTGGGCACGTAGGCAATTTCCTCGATCGAGGAGAAGCCTTCCTGAACCAGGATGGTGGCCACGTCCTCGTCGACGTCCAGCTGCTTCATGAACAACCCGCGCAGCTCGATCTGCTCCGACTCGCTCTTCTCGGCAGCCGCCTGCTCGGACATGACGTTGAGGCGCCATCCGGTCAACTCGCTGGCCAGACGGACGTTCTGCCCACCCCGCCCGATCGCCTGGGACAGGCGGTCCTCGGTGACGGCGATATCCATCGAATGCGCGTCCTCGTCCACCACGATGGAGGTGACCTCGGCCGGCTGCATCGCGTTGATCACAAACTGGGCAACGTTGTCAGTCCAGGGGATGATGTCCACCCTCTCGCCCGCGATCTCGTTGGATACCGCCTGCACGCGAGAACCGCGCATGCCAACACAGGCACCCACGGGATCGATGCGCGGCTCCAGGCTTTTGACGGCAATCTTGGCCCGTGCGCCCGGATCGCGCGCGGCGCCGAGGATCTGGATCAGGCCCTGCCCGACCTCAGGCACCTCGATCTTGAACAGCTCGATCAGGAACTCGGGCGCTGTGCGGGACAGGAACAACTGCGGGCCACGCTGCTCGGAACGAACCTCTCGAAGCAGGGCCTTGATACGGTCCTGTTGACGGACGATCTCTCGCGGAATCATGTGCTCGCGCGGTACGAAACCCTCGGCGTTGCCGCCCAGGTCAACGTATACGCCGTTGCGATCCACCCGCTTCACGGTGCCGGAGACCAGCGTCATGACCCGATCCTGGAACTCATCCACGATCTGGGCGCGCTCGGCTTCCCGAACTTTCTGCACGATGACCTGCTTGGCGGTCTGGGCGGCAATGCGACCGAAGGCCACCGACTCCATCGGTACCTCGACGTAACCGCCAACCTCGGCCTGCGGATCGACGTCAATCGCGTCATCCATCCGCAGTTCCCGCTCAGGCACTTCAAGCTCATTTGAATCGTCGGCAAAGACCTTCCAACGGCGAAACGTGTCGTATTCGCCGGTCTTGCGATTGATTGCCACCCGCACCTCGATGTCCTCGCCGTGCTTGCGGCGGGTCGCCGAGGCCAGCGCCGCTTCCAGCGCATCGAAAATGATCTCCCGCGCGACACCCTTCTCGTTGGAGACCGCCTCGACTACTTCAAGAATCTGCCTGTTCATCGTGCCAACATCCTGAGGAAGTCAGGGCCGGTCAGGCCACCAACCTCGCCTTGGTTACCAATCCCAGTGGCAGGCGCCATGCGCGCCCATCCACCTCCATCTCGATCCACTCCTCGCCCTCGAGTCCCGTGAGCCGGCCTTTGAACCGGCGCCGACCCTCGAGGGGCTCACTCAACTCCAACCGCGCTTCCTGCCCGAGAAAGCGGCGAAAATGTTCGATCGTCCGCAGCGGCCGATCGAACCCCGGGGACGACACCTCGAGATCGTAGGCCCGCTCAATCGGGTCGGCTGCATCCAGCAGCTCGCTCACCGCCCGGCTCACTGTCTCGCAGTCCTCAACGGCCACCGGCAGGTCGTCCCGGCGGTCGATATAGAGCCTCAGCAGCGCGTTAGGCGGCGCGCGATACTCCACTTCCACCAGTTCGTACCCGGCTTGGTCGACAACCGGCTCAAGCAGGCGAAGAAACCCTTCCCGCGTTACCACCCGCTACCCTCGGCCCAAAAAGCAAACGGCCCCACCGGGGGGCCGTCCTTGTAATCCTGCTACCGTCGATCCAGGGGACCCAGCCGGCTTTTTTCAAGCCTCAGCGGGTCGGTCCTTATCCCCCGAATCGCGGCAGTATACTGATCTAGTTGGACAAAGACAACGAGTCAGCGCTGACCAACAACCCGTCCTCGTCGGCATACAAATGCCCACCCGGTTCGAAGGTCACC
>JAURMS010000118.1 GCA_030830595.1 Gammaproteobacteria bacterium
TCCAGGCAGCGGGCATTGATGCTGAACCCATGCGGATGAGATCGCGGCCTGTAGAAGGACTTGATCCCACAGTAGCGGCAGAACAAGTGCAGGGCGGTAGCGGTGTTGAAGCGGTATCCTGTCAGGGCATCGCTGCCGGACATCAGGCGAAAGTCGGGCTCGTCAACGATCAAGTGCAGGTAGGCCGTCGCGACACAGATGGAGCAGTCGCAGTCCAGCGCCCGCAGGGGGCCCCGAAAGGTCGCCTCGAACCGGACCCGCCGGCAGTGACAGCCGCCGTCCAGGACGCGGCTGCCAAGCGCATCAGTCATGGCCCCGCCAGGCCTCGGCGAACAAGTGTCTACGGTAGTGGGCCAGTTCCGCCACCGACTCCCGGATATCGTCGAGGGCGAGGTGGGTAGATTGCTTGGTAAACCCCTCTGCCACGCCCGGCGCCCAGCGCCTGGCCAGCTCCTTGAGTGTGCTGACGTCGAGGTTTCGGTAGTGGAAGAACGCCTCCAGCTCCGGCATCCAGCGGGCCAGGAATCGACGGTCCTGGCAGATGCTGTTACCGCACATGGGGGAACTGCCAGCTGCCAGGTGCTCGCGCAGGAACGCCAGCGTGGCGAGCTCCGCCTCCCGCTCGCTGGTCCGGCTCTGCCTGACTCGCTCAAGAAGTCCTGACCCGCCGTGGGTGCTGCGATTCCAGTCGTCCATCAGTTCGAGAATGGCCTCCTCGCGATGGATAGCCAGCACTGGACCCTCGGCCACCAGCTGCAGGTCGGCGTCGGTCACCAGCGTGGCAATTTCGATGATGCGGTCCCGATCGGGGTCGAGCCCGGTCATTTCGAGGTCTATCCAGACCAGCCGGTTTTCTGCGCTCATGTTGCCGTCAATCTTAGCAGAGGCTAGAGTCCCCCGGCCGTCCATGAAATCCCCCCGCCCAACGCATCATGAAGTCGATTCCTTCGAGGGAAGGGTCATCGCCTCCCATGGTCGACGCGTCAAGCTGGAGGGGCCTGACGGAATCACCCAAGACTGCCAACTCGCCGGTCGCAAGCTCCGCCTGGTCTGCGGAGACCGCGTGCGCTGGCAGGTGCAGGCGGTCAGCGGGGGCGAGGGACTGGTCACCGAGGTACTGCCGAGGCGCTCCCAACTGGAAAGGATCAGCCTCTCGGGCCAGCATGAGGTGGTGGTGGCCAACCTCGACCAGCTGATTGCGGTGGTGGCCCCGATCCCGGAGCCTGACTTCGGCCTGTGTGATCGGTATCTGGCAGCCGCCGAATGGCAGGGCTTGAATGCTGCGGTCGTGCTCAACAAGGCCGACCTGCCGGAGTCAGACAACCCACGCGTGGAGGCCGAGCTCCAGACCTATCGGGAGCTGGGCTACCCGGTGGTGCGCGCCAGTCGGGATCGTGGCGGTACCACCTCTTTGGAGCGGCTGCTGCAGGGGCACGTGAGCGTCCTGGTTGGCCAGTCGGGTGTCGGCAAAAGCTCGTTGATCAATCGGATGATCCCGGGTGTCGCAGCCACCGTCGGGGAAATTTCTGCGGCCACCGAAGAGGGACGGCATACAACCACCACTTCTGCCCTGTACCACCTGCCCGGCGGTGGCGAGTTGATGGATTCGCCAGGCGTTCGCGACTTTTCCCCGCCCCTGCCGGGACAGCGGGACGTCGCCCAGGGGTTTCGAGAATTGCAGGCGGCCTCGACCGGCTGCCGGTTTCCGGATTGCCGTCACGATGCCGAGCCTGGCTGTGAAGCGAAGCGGCGACTCGCCGCGGGACTGATCAATCCGAGACGCTTCGACAGCTACCTCGGCCTGCTGCGCCTGGCAGCCCGTTACTCGGGTCAGCGACGCTGACTCAGGCGAGCGGCTGGCGGCCCGCCAGCGCATGGGCCAGGGTACCCCCGTCGACGTATTCCAGTTCGCCCCCCATCGGGACGCCATGCGCGATGCGCGAAGCCTTGATCCCGCGTCGCCCGACCAGCTCGGCAAGGAAGTGCGCCGTGGCCTCGCCCTCCACGGTGGGATTGGTGGCCAGGATCACCTCACGGACTTCACCAGCGATGAGCAGGTCCTCAAGGCGGCGAACGCCGAGCTGCTCAGGGCCGATTCCATCGAGAGGCGAGAGGTGCCCCATCAGCACGAAATACAACCCGCGATAGCCCGCGGAGTGCTCGATGGCCGCCACGTCGGCCGGTGATTCCACGACGCACAGCAGGGAGCGGTCGCGCCCGGGGGACAGGCAGACGGCACACAACTGCCCGTCCGTGAGCATCCGGCAACGCTCGCACTGGGTGACCTCGTTGGCGGCCTGTAACAACGCCTGCGCCAGCAAGCGGGCGCCCTCGCGATTGCGTTCGAGCAGGTGAAAGGTCATGCGCTGGGCCGACTTGGGCCCGACACCGGGGAGGATCCTGAGCGCCTCGATCAGGCGTGCCAGCGAGGGCGAATATTTCAAGATCCGACCTAGAGAGGCAGCTTGAACCCGGGAGGCAGGCCCATGCCACCGACCAGCCCGGACATCTTGTTCTGGGCGGCTTGCGCTGCCCTGCGGCTGGCGTCGTTGAAGGCCGCCGCCACCAGGTCCTCGAGCATTTCGACATCGCCGGCGCCGGCAATGGAGGGTTCGATCTGTACCCGGCGCACTTCGTTCTTGCCGTTCATCGTGACCTTGACCATTCCGCCGCCGGACTCGCCCACCACTTCGAGGCTCGCCAGCTCCTCCTGGGCCTTCTGCATGTTGGCCTGCAGCTGCTGCGCCTGGCGCATGAGGGCACCGATATTCTGTTTCATCAAACGGCTCCGTTCGCGGGAAGGTCGATTCTAGCTCGAATGTTCATCGCCCGGCTTGATGGACTCCGGGTGCAGCACCGCCCCAAAACGCTCGCGCAGGGCGCGCACCGTCGGGTCACTTTCCAGCGCCTCCCTGGCCTGCCCGAGTCGGGCCTGAAGTTCGCGCTGCTCACGCTTGACAAGGGTGTCCTCCAGGTCCTGCCCCGCCTCGGCCTTGTCGATCGTCAACCGCAGCGGGCGCTGTGCCAGTCCCGCCAGTGCCTGGCTCAACCGCTCTTCCTGCTGGCGCGTCCACAGCGCCTCACCCCTGGGGTCGATGAGCAGCCTGAGCCGGTCTCCTTCCATACTGCTGAACGTGAGGTGGGAGGCCAACTGTCGGGCCGCTCCCTGCAGGCCCAGCCTTGGCACCACGGAGGGCCAGTCGGAGAAGTCGACCCCAGGACCCGCTGCTGCACTGGCACGCGCAGGGGGGCTAGTATCAACCGGGCTGGGCCGGGGCGATTCAGTGCGCGTTGCCGCAGGCGCGGGTGCGGGCGCCGGCCGCGCTGCCGCCGCTGGCCGACCGGGCTCGCCGGCCGTTCCGCTGACCGGCGTGAAGGCCAGCATGCGCAGCAGGACCATTTCGAAGCCGCCCTTCGGATCCGGTGCAAGATGAAGGTCGCGGCGGCCAAGAATCGCCATCTGGTACCACAACTGCAGGTCCTCGGCCCCCGCCCTGGCAGCAAACTCCCCCACCCGCTCGGCATCCCACAACTCGTCGGCCGGCAGGTCCGGCACGGCCTGCTGAAGGGCGATGCGCTGCAGGAGGCTGGCCAACTCGGCCAACGCGGCTTCGTAGTCGGCGCCCATTTCGTCCATCCGACCGACGCACCCGATCAGCCTGGCGCCGTCATGATCCGCCAGCGCATCGACAATGCCGGTGACGAAATCCCGGTCGACGGTGCCAAGCATGGAGCGGGCATCGGTTTCACGGGCCTCGCCGCCGCCGAAGGCCAGCATCTGGTCCAACAGTGACAGGCCATCCCGCATGCTGCCATCGGCGGCGCGCGCCAGCAGGCGCAAGGCCGTGGCGTCATGGGCAATGCCTTCCTGTTCGACGATGTGCGTCAACCGGTCGGCAATGAGCCCCACAGGCAGGCGCTTGAGGTTGAACTGCAGGCAACGTGACAGAACGGTCACCGGCAGTTTCTGGGGATCGGTGGTGGCCAGCAGAAACTTCACGTGAGGCGGAGGCTCCTCGAGGGTCTTCAGCAGTGCGTTGAAGGAATGGTTGGACAGCATGTGCACCTCGTCGATGAGGTACACCTTGTAACGGCCGCGAGTGGGCGCATATTGGACGTTGTCGAGCAGTTCCCGGGTGTCGTCCACCTTGGTGCGGCTCGCAGCGTCCACCTCGATCAGGTCGACAAACCGACCCTCGTCGATCTCGGTGCACGCGGAGCAGGTCCCGCAGGGACGCGAGGACACCCCGACATCGCAGTTGAGCGACTTGGCGAGGATACGCGCAATGGTTGTCTTGCCCACCCCACGAGTGCCGGTAAAGAGGAAGGCGTGATGGACCCGCCCGCTGTCGAGCGCGTTGATCAGCGCGCGCAACACGTGCTCCTGGCCCACCATTTCCTCGAAACGGCGCGGCCTCCACTTGCGTGCGAGAACCAGGTAACTCACGGCCTTCCAGGGGCGGCAGCCCGCGCCAGCACCCCTCCGGCACCCGTTCGCACCGCTACCGTTGCTCCCTTCCGGGCCTGGCGGGGTTCACGGCTGAACGTCGCGGAGGAACCGACGCGAGCTGCCATCGAGAAA
>JAURMS010000013.1 GCA_030830595.1 Gammaproteobacteria bacterium
AGAACTCGACCGTCATCAAAGACTGGCTCTTCACGATCGCCCAGGGCTGCGTAGGGCAGGAAATGCTGCTCGGCCAGGGCGAAGGCGCTGTCGAGCATGGCGGCGTATTCGGCACTCTCCTGGCCCTGAAATCGGGGCAGGTCCGTCAGGTCTGCCAGGCCGAGTACTTCATTCAACTGGAAATCGAGGTCGCGGCGATCGATCAGCATCGGTGGGCTCCTGGCCGGGGGCGCGTTTAATGATTGCAGGTGTCGGCTCCGGCGGGAAGCACTACACTGGCGACATGGACAAGCCGCAATTTGATTTCGAGGGCCGGGTGGCCCTGGTCACCGGTGCCAGTCGTGGAATCGGGCGCTCCATTGCCCACGGCCTGGCGGCCTGTGGGGCGACGGTCGTGGTCTCCAGCCGCAAGCAGGAGGCCTGCGAGGGGGTGGTGGAAGAGATTCGTGCCTCAGGGGGCAAGGCGATCTCGGCGGCCTGCAACACGGGCGACCCGGAGGCGATCTCTGCGGTCATGCAGCGGATAGATGCCGAGTTGGGGCGTCTCGATGTGCTCATCAACAACGCGGCTACCAATCCCTATTACGGACCGGTTCTGGAGATGGACCTTGGCGCCTTTCAGAAGACCCTGGACGTCAACCTGAGAGGCTGCTTCTGGGCTGCAGTGGAAGCCGGGCGACGCATGAAGGCCCAGGGCAAGGGTGCCATCCTCAATGTCTCCTCGGTCAACGGGCGGCGACCGATGGATGGTCAGGTGGTCTATTCCATGACCAAGGCAGGGCTCATCAACCTCACCCAGGGGCTGGCCCGCGAGTGGGGCAGATTGGGCATCCGGGTCAACGCGCTGCTGCCGGGCATCACCGAAACCCGCTTCGCAGCTGCCCTGCACCAGGACGCCCAGATTATGGCCCTGGTGCAGCGCCTGACGCCCCTTGGGCGCATCGCACAACCCGATGAGATGATCGGCGCTGCCCTCTACCTGGTCTCGGACCTCGCCTCCTACACAACGGGCGAGACCTTGACGGTGGACGGTGGCTGGCTGGCCTGAGCGAAAGAGTGCTACCTAAAATACTGTGCGGTTTTACTGCAGGCGCATATTTACTGGTTCTAGACCTTGGGATATAAGGTTTGTGAGTGGTTTTAAGCGGAGTAAGGGTATCACGCCGAAATCTACACTCAGGTGAGACCATTAATCGGCAAAACTTGGAGCGGTTTATGAATAAAATTTTTAGAACCTTTTCGCCGACGCTATTTTTTTTATACAGCTATATTGCCTCTGCTGGGACCCTCGTTTGGCCGCCTGGAGTAGATCGTTGCAAGTATTCCGGTCCTATGTCGACGTCGGCTAACTTTACAAAGCCAGTCCCGAACGGGATTGGCGAACTGCGCTGTCGCTCAGTGGGGGATTCAGATCGGCCCGCGAGAGGGTATTTTGGTTTTGAGGTACAAGGACTCAATTTTCAAGGCGAATGGGTCGATGGAAAGCCGCACGGAACGGGCTCTGCCTTTTGGAAATCGCGTGACCAAGTACAGCACGATAATTATTGGTATCTGAAGGAAATCACCTCTTATGTCGGTGGATTCAAAGAAGGGTACTTTCATGGGCAGGGGCAACTAACGGGGTCCGGTTGGCAGGTTGTGGGTGAATTTTTTCAGGGCAAGATATGGAACGCCAAATTATCCGGGGTGAGTCAAACCTATGATTGGAAGATCACCCAAGGTCGGTGGACCAATGGTTTCTTTCAGGGATATGGTGAGACAAGTCGCGAGGACTTCAGAGTGCGGTGGCGAAGGGGACCATCTGGCCAACCCCTTGACTACAAGGGTGAAGTCGCAGGGTTATGCGACCAAGGAAGCGCCTCGAGCGCCGATATTTTGCCGCATGGGAAAGGTGTGCTGAGCGAAGCAGATGGCAGGATCTTCCGTCAGGGCGCATTTTGTGAAGGTTCTCAAGGAAGTTGCTCGGACCTTACATTGCAGGGTCCGTGTGACACAGCATTCCCTCACCGACTTGTCCGCGCGGATGGCACCGTATACTTTGAGGGCAGCGTCGCAAGCAATTTTCTTCCGCGGCAAGGAATTGTGTTCTTCAAGAACGGGCAGTACGAGGGAGGAGTGAAAGAACTTGGACAAGGGTTAAAGTTCGATGGGATGGGCAATCTTAAATGGGAGGATGGCAGGGAATACTCTGGCGCATTCGTGAACGGCAAAATGCAAGGGTCTGGTCGTTACCGGTATGCCAACGGTGCTGTGTACGAAGGCGCATTTGCGCAAGGAACCTTTCATGGTCGAGGAACACTGTTCTCCCCTGACGGCAAGGTTCTCCGGGAGGGGTGCTGGACCCTGGGATCGGAAACTGGCGACTGTCCAACCTCAATTCCTCACTCATACTGATTTGCCAACCTAGAACGGCGGCTTATTGGCCTGGCTGACGGAGCGCTGAGATGGATTTTTCGATCGACGACCGGACTCAGGAACTGGTGGCCCGTTACCGTGCCTTCATCGATGAGAGCTTGCTGCCGCTCGAGCCCATCTTTCTCCAGCAAGGTGTTGTTCCCCTGGAGGCAGCCCTGGCGGAGGTTCGCGAGGAAGCGCGCAAGCGTGGCTTGTGGGGACCCAATTACCCAGTGGAAGAGGGTGGGCAAGGCCTGGACCTCGTGACCCACGGACTGGTGTCCGAGGTGCTGGGCCGGTCACCGCTCGGGCACTATTCGGTGGGCGTCAACGCACCGGATGCCGGCAATGCCGAACTGATGCACCTGCACGGCAGCCCCAAGCAGAGGGAGGAGTGGATGTCGCCCCTGATGCGCGGCGACATCCGCACCTGTTTCGGCATGACCGAACGGGACAACAGCGGGGCCAACCCCCTGATGATGGAAACCCGTGCGACGCTCGAGAAGGACCAATGGGTCATCAATGGCTCGAAGTGGTTCACCACTGGTGCTGACGGCGCAGCGCTGTGTATCGTCATGGCAGTCACTGACCCCGAGGCGCCCCCCCACAAGCGCGCCAGCCTGCTGCTGGTCCCTGCCAACACGCCCGGCTACATCGTCGAGCGCAAGACCCCGATCATGGGGCACGAGGGTCACGGCCTGTTCTCGCACGCCGAAATTGCCTTCCGCGACTGCAAGGTCCCGGCAGACAGCCTGCTCGGCGAGCGCGGCGGCGGCTTCGCGCTCGCTCAGGCCCGCCTGGGACCGGGGCGTATCCACCACTGCATGCGCTGGCTGGGCATCTGCCAGCGGGCGCTGGAAATGATGATGGAGCGGGCCAACCAGCGGGCGATCACGCCCGACGGCCGACCCCTGGGGGACAGCGACCTGATCCGTTCCTGGGTGGCGGAATGCGCCGCCGAAATCCAGGCGGCCCGGCTGCTGGTGCTGCACACCGCCTGGCGGATCGTGCGGGCCGGGGCGCGCGCAGCCCGCAATGACGTCAGCATGATCAAGTACTACGTGGCAGACGTCCTGCAGAGGGTGCTCGATCGTGCGCTTCAGGTGCATGGCGGTCTGGGCATGACCGACTACACGGTGCTGGCCTTTTATTATCGCGAGGAGCGGGCGGCCCGCATCTACGACGGGCCAGACGAGGTGCACAAGTTGTCGGTGGCGCGCCGACTCCTGAGCGGGAGGGAGGGCTGATCCCGGACCTCTGGTTCCTGTACCTGCTCCTGCTGCTGGGGGCTGGTGCCATGGCCGGTTTCCTGGCCGGGCTGCTGGGGATCGGCGGCGGCATGGTGCTGGTCCCGGTGCTGGACAGCTGTTTTGCAGCCATGGGGATCCCTGTCAGCGAACGGGTGCACCTGGCAGTTGGCACTTCCATGGCCTGCATCGTGCCAACGGCGCTGGTCTCGGCGCGGCGGCATCACCAGCGCGGGGCAGTCGATCAGGGGGTAGCCCTGCGCTGGGGACCGGCCTGCGCTCTTGGCGCCATCCTGGGTAGCCTGATCGCCATCCACCTGGACGGCCGATGGCTGGCCGCGACCTTCGGCGTGCTCGCCATCCTCGCCGGGCTGCATGGGTTGTGGTCCCGGGGACGGAACGTTGAGCCAGCACCGAGCCACGGGCGCCCTGATCCGGTGAGCTGGCCTTGGTGGCCGGTCCCCCTTGG
The DNA here is from genome assembly GCA_030830595.1 of Gammaproteobacteria bacterium. Lineage (GTDB taxonomy): Bacteria > Pseudomonadota > Gammaproteobacteria > Steroidobacterales > Steroidobacteraceae > SG8-30. The sequence continues at coordinate 4,111 of JAURMS010000013.1, forward strand.
GATCGGAGGGGTCTCAGCCATGATGGGCATCGGAGGTGGGACGTTCTCGGTGCCCGTCTTACGGGCCTTCGGCTTCCGCGTGCATCAGGCAGTCGGCACTTCGGCGTGGCTCGGCGCCTGGATTGCCCTGCCGTCGACGCTCGGCTACCTGTTGGCGTCCGGTACCGGTGCACAGGCCTGGGGCTACCGGCTGGGACACGTGGACCTCCTTGCCCTCGCGGTGCTGGTGCCAGCAACCGTGTGGACAGTGCCCCTCGGTGTAGGCACGGCGCACCGCTGGTCCCAGCGCAAATTGGGGCTGGCCTTCGGTCTGTTTCTTCTGCTGGCTGGTGGTCGCATGTTGCAACGCGCCTTTGGCTGACCTATAAAACCCTGTCTCTGCCAACCATGGGGGGTCCATGAAAAAGCTGACACTGTCCGTAATGGCGGCCCTGTGCCTGACGGCCCTCGGTGCCCACGCCCAGGAAGAGGCGCCCAAGCCGTCTCGGGAAGAGTGCACCATGGCCTGCGACGAGCAGTCCGATGCCTGCATGAGCGAGGCGGAGGGCGACTCGAAGAAGGCCAAGGCCTGCGACGACGCCTATTCTGAATGTCTGGCGAGGTGCGGCTAGCCACCTTTCGATTGTTTTCGACAAGACCTGAGCGGCGGGGTATTGATTTGCCCCGCCGTTTAGGTATATTGCGCCCGCGTTTATAGTGAAATATCCCATACAGACTTCTGATTATTAAAGGATTTCGCTGCCATGGGTGAGCGTGGGGAGTTTGAGATGGACGAGGAGTTCCAGGACGAGGGCACGGAAGACCTCGACCGGATGCTGGGAGGCGACCGCAAGCCTCGACCCGGGCGGAAGGTGCCTCAGGCCGCCTGGAGCCGGGTGGAAGACGTACTGGCCGAACGCCGGCTGGAGCGGGAATTGACCGACGATTACGGCCTGGACGAGGGCTGAGCGCGCCGACACCCGGGGAAGCCGTCCTCCATCGTGAGTCTGCTATGAGCCAATCCGAACCGGCCCCCATTGTTGTCTGCAAGTTCGGTGGCACCAGTGTCTCCAGCTTGGCTAACTGGCAGAACATTCTGTCGATCCTCGGGGCCGCCACGGCGGCCGGTGAGTTGCCCGTGGTGGTGCATTCCGCCCTGTCCGGGGTGACTGACAGCCTCGCTCGCCTGGTCGACGCGGCACTCATTTCTGCCCACCCTGAAGTGCTGGCGGCGATCCGCGCTCGGCACGTGGCCCTCTGCGAGGAGATGCAACTCGAGGTGCCAAGCGGTCTGCTGGCGCATCTCGACGACCTGGGTAAGCTGGCCGACGGGATTGCCCTCGTCGGTGAGGTCAGCGACGGGGTACGGGCGAGGGCCATGGCCACCGGAGAGCTGATGGCCACGGAAATCGGGGCCGCGTTCCTGAACTCGCAGGGTGTGGCCACGACCCTGGTAGACGCCCGCGGCCTATTAACTGCCTCGGCCACCGAGGCAGGCGGGCGAGTGAGTGTCCTGTCCGCCAGTTGCGATTTCAGCTTCTCGCCACGGCTCGCCGAGGAACTCCGCGGCTGGGGGACCGTGGTGTTGACCCAGGGATTCATTGCCTCCGATGCAGCAGGCCACACGGTCTTGCTCGGACGGGGTGGCTCGGACACCTCGGCCGCCTACCTGGCGGCCCGTCTGGGGGCTTCACGGCTTGAAATCTGGACCGACGTTCCGGGCATGTTCTCGGCCAACCCACGCGATGTCCGCGGGGCTCGGCTGTTGAAGAACCTGCACTACGATGAGGCCCAGGAGATTGCCACCAGCGGGGCCAAGGTGCTGCACCCGCGCTGCATCCTGCCGGCGAGGGCGGCAGGCATTCCATTGCTGGTGCGGGCCACCCAGTCTCCTGGGTCGGAGGGCACCCGGATCTCGAACGCCTCCGGCGCGGAGGGGGCACGCCTCAAGGCGATTGCCCTGCGTCGTGGCATCACCCTGATTTCCATGGACAGCCCGGGCATGTGGCATCAGGTTGGTTTTCTGGCTGACGCCTTTGCGGTCTTCAAGCGGCATGGCATGTCGGTCGACCTGGTCTCCACCTCGGAAACCAACGTCACGGTCACCCTCGATCCCCAGGCCAACAGCCTGGCCCCCAGCCAGCTGGACGCGCTGGTCGCGGAGTTGTCGCGGCTTTGCCGGGTCGAGGTGCTTGGCCCCTGTGCGTCGTTATCGCTGCTTGGGCGGAATATCCGGGCAATCATCCACCGACTGGGCGATGCCTTCGAGCTGTTCGAGGAGCACAAGATCTACCTGGTGAGCCAGGCGGCCAACGACCTGAATTTCACCTTCGTCATCGACGAGGCGCAGGCCACCCGGCTGGTCGGCCAGCTTCACGATCTGCTGATCCCGCAGAGCGGTGACGATCCCATCATGGGCCCGAGTTGGGAAGACCTCCAGTCAACGCCGCAAAAGGTACCGGTGAGGGCGAAGTGGTGGCGCAGCTGCCGGGAACAGTTACTGTCGCTCATGGAAGGACGCCAAAGCGGCTATGTCTATCATCTGGATACGGTCCGCGAGCGTGCGATGCAGTTGATGGCCATGCGGTCGCTGGACCGCGTGTTCTATGCCATCAAGGCCAACTCCCATCCCGAGATCCTGCGGACCGTGGCCGCCAGTGGCCTGGGGCTCGAGTGTGTGTCCCGGGGCGAGGTGGAGCACGTCCGGCGTGTGCTACCCGACCTACCCGTCGACCGGCTGCTGTTCACCCCCAACTTCGCCGGGCGTGACGAATACCAGTGGGCCCTGCGCGAGGGTCTGCGGCTGACCCTCGACAACCTGCAGGCCATGCAGGCCTGGGCAGGCCTGCTGGCCGGTCACACGGTGTTCGTACGCATCGACACGGGTCAGGGACATGGCCATCACCAGCACGTTCGGACCGGCGGCAGCCACTCCAAGTTCGGCATCCCGCTGGACGACCTCGACGGCCTCGTCGAACTTGCCCGAGCACACCACATCCGCGTTGCTGGCCTGCATGCACATACCGGCAGCGGAAATTTTGACCTGTCCAACTGGCTCGAAACCGCCGAGATCCTGGCCGCGGCAGCCGGCCGTCTGGGGGGCGTCGAGGTGCTCGATCTGGGAGGCGGCCTGGGCGTGCCCGACCGGGACGGCTTGCCTGCCATCGACCTGGCCGGGTTGGATGCCGGGCTGGCGGCTTTTCGGGACAAGCACCCGGGCTTCGACCTCTGGATGGAACCCGGGCGTTTCCTGGTGGCGGAGGCTGGCGTCCTGCTGGCGCGCGTGACGCAGGTCAAGGGAAAGGGCCAGCATCGCTACGTCGGGGTGGCGACCGGCATGAACTCCCTCATCCGACCGGCGCTGTACGGCGCCTACCATGACATCTACAACCTCAGCCGCCTGGATGAGCCTGGTGTCGAGGCCGTGACGGTGGTGGGCCCGATTTGCGAAACGGGGGACGTGTTGGGCAGGCATCGCACCATGGCTCCGACCGTGGAGGGCGACATCCTGCTGATCGATACGGCCGGCGCCTACGGACGCGCCATGGCCTCCCATTACAACCTGCGAGAACCCGCAGAGGAATGCATCATCTGAGCTTCCTGGCGTGGCGCTCAGCTAAAGTCGTCGAGAGATCGGCCAGCGACAGGCCCTTGACCCGCAACAACACCAGCAGGTGAAAGGCCAGGTCTGCAGCTTCGCCAAGCAGGGCATCACGGTCATCGCCCACCGCTGCCAGGGCCACCTCCACGCCTTCCTCGCCCACCTTCTGGGCAACGCGGGTCGGGCCGGCAGCCGCCAGTTGTCTCGTGTAACTGCTGGCGTCATCACCTGCCAGTCGCTTTTCGATGATGGAGTCCAGTTCTTCCAGGAAGCTCGCTGACCACGCCTGAGGAGCGGCATCATCGAAGCAGCTGCGGGTGCCGAGGTGACAGGTCGGTCCACGTGGACGCGCCTGGATCAGCAGGGTATCCGCATCGCAGTCGGTGCCGATCCAGGTCAATTCCAGTACATGCCCCGAGGTCTCGCCCTTGCGCCACTGCTTACCGCGGCTGCGACTGAAAAAGGTGACGAGGCCATCCCTCAGCGTGGCCTCCAGGGCTTCGCGGTTCATGTAACCGAGCATCAGCACCATGCCAGAGTCGGCGTCCTGCACGATGGCTGGAAGCAGACCGGATTGTTTCTGCCAGTCAAGGCGCGCAACCAGCGGCTCGTTCATATCCTGACCTCGATGCCGGATTCCCGCAGGAACCTCTTAAGCTCGGGAATGGCGATGTTCCCGCGATGAAAAACACTTGCTGCCAGGGCGCCGTTGACGGCCGCCTTCGTGAATACTTCAGCAAAGTGACGCATGCTGCCGGCGCCTCCGGAGGCGATCAGCGGCACCTTGCACTGCTCGCGCGCGCGCGTGAGCTGTTCGAGGTCGTAGCCGTCGCGGGTACCGTCGGCATTCATGCAGTTGAGGACGATTTCACCCGCCCCGCGCTGCTGGACTTCTCGCAGCCAGTCAAGGGTGTTCCGCGCCGCAGGGCCGCTGCGCTCGGGATCGCCCGTGTAGCGATGGACCTGCCAGCCATCGGCTGACGGCTGGCTGTCGATGCCTACCACCACGCACTGCGATCCGAAGCGCCCCGCCAGCTCCTCGATCAGGTCGGGGCGTTCCAGGGCAGGGGTGTTGACGGAGACCTTCTCGGCGCCGGCAGCCAGCACTGCCTCGGCATCCCCGATGCTGCGAATCCCGCCGGCCACACAGAAGGGAATGTCCAGCACCTCTGCGACTCGTGACACCCAGTCGCGGTCCACCGAACGCCCCTCCGGACTGGCGGCGATGTCGTAGAACACGAGCTCGTCCGCGCCTTCGTCACGATAGCGCCGGGCGAGGTCGAGGATGTCGCCAACGACCTCGTGGTGACGGAAACGCACACCCTTGACCACCTGGCCATCACGGACATCCAGGCAGGGAATTATTCGTGGCGCAAGAATGGGAGGATCTCCTCTTCGGTCAGTGTGCCATCCAGCAGCGCACGCCCGCTGATGGCGGCTGCCACGCCCATCTTCCTCAGGTCCTCGAGGTCGGCGCGGCCTCGAACACCACCGGAGGCCTGCCACGCCAGTTCTGGATGGCGAGCCAGGGCCTCGCGGTACAAGCCGACGCTCGGGCCTTCAAGGGTGCCGTCGCGCGCGATGTCGGTACACAGGACATGGCGCAGACCAGAACCACTGTATTGATCGAGCAAATCCCAGAGTCCAGTCGGCGATTCCACCTCCCAACCGCGGGTCCGCAGGCGGGGCTGCCCGCTCTCCTGCAGGGTTACGTCCAGCGCAAGCACGACCCGCTCCGCGCCGAATTCGCGGATCCAGGTCGCGACCTCCTGGGGTCGCTCCACCGCCGTGCTGCCGACGACTACTCGGTCGACGCCCATCGCCAGCCATGCCTCGACGTCGGATCGTTCGCGAATGCCTCCGCCCACCTGAAGCCCGGGTGCAGGCCTGGACAGCAGCGCGCGGATCGACTCGCGGTTTCCGGGCTCGCCACCCCGGGCCCCATCCAGGTCGACGAGATGCATCAGGGTGCAACCGAGTTCGCGATAGCGCTCCACCAGTCCAAGCGGGTCGACGGCATAACGGGTCTCCTTGCCGAAGTTGCCCCGCAGCAACCGCACCACCTGTCCACCCCGCAGGTCGATGGCAGGAATCAGTTGCACGATTGCAAGCCCAGGAAGTTGCCCAGTAACCGGGCGCCGGCCTCGGCCGAACGCTCGGGATGAAACTGCATGCCGAAAAAATTCTCCCGACCCACCACGGCACTGAAAGGACGACCGTACTGGCAGGTCGCCATCGTGCACTCACCCGGCGGCACCGCGTAACTGTGGACGAAATACAGGTAACTGCCGGCGGGTACGCCCTCCAGCAGCGGGTGATTGGCGGGGGAGTCGAGTTGGTTCCATCCCATGTGGGGCACCGCAAGATCACCCTCCCCGGGGATGCGGCGGGCGCTGCCGGGCAGGATGCCGAGGCAGGCCACGTTCCCTTCCTCACTGCGCTCGAACAGCAGTTGCATCCCCAGGCAAATACCCAGCACTGGTTGCCGCAGGGATGGAATGACGGTGTCGAGACCGGCCTCACGCAGGCGTCGCATCGCGTCTCCCGCTGCGCCGACCCCTGGCAGGATGACCCGCTCTGCGCTTCGGAGATCCGCCGGTTCAGCGCTCAGGCGGGCCTCGACACCGAGCCGCGCCAGCGCATGACGCAATGAGGCGATGTTGGCCCCACCGCTGTCTACGATCAGGACGCTGCTCAAAGCACGCCCTTGCTGCTCGGCAGCACGGTGCCTTCGATACGGATTGCCTGTCGCAGCGCGCGGCCAACGGCCTTGAAGCAGGCCTCCACCATGTGGTGAGTGTTTTCACCATCAACCTTGACATGGATGGCCGCGCCCAGCGTTTCGCCTAGCGAGCGAAAAAAGTGCGGAACCAGTTCCGTTGGCAGTTCACCGACCCGCTCGCGGCCAAACCTGCCCTCGAACCGCGCAAAGGGCCGGCCAGACAGGTCGATGGCGACCTGTGCCTGGGACTCGTCCATCGGCAGCACAAATCCGTAGCGGCCGATTCCTCTCTTGTTACCCAGCGCCTCTCGCAGTGCCTGCCCGAGGGCCAGGGCGCAATCTTCCACGGTGTGGTGTTCATCGATGGCCAAATCACCCTGGCAGACGAGCTTGAGCTCGAAGCCGCCGTGGCGGGCAACCTGTTCGAGCATGTGGTCGAAAAACCCGAGTCCGGTAGAGATGCTGGCCTCGCCCTCACTGTCGAGGTCGACCGTCACCTCGATCCGAGTTTCGCGGGTGTGCCTCGACACCCTTGCCCGGCGACTGCCGCCTGAGGTCAGGCAGGCCACGATGGCCGGCCAGCTGTAATCGGCGCCGCGCGCCGGATCGATCCGCAGGGCTTCGATTCCGAGGTTGCGGGCCAGTTCGAAATCAGTGTCCCGGTCCCCGATGACGTAGCTCCGGGCGGCTTCGAAAGGCCGCTGCCGGGCATGCGCCTCGACCAGCGCCGTGCCGGGTTTCCGGCATGCGCAGGCATCGGACGGCCGGTGGGGACAAATGAGTACGGCATCGAAATCGATGCCCTGGGAACTCAGCACCTGCAGGAGCAACGACTGAGGACCCTCGAAAGTCTCAGCGGGGAAACTTTCGGTGCCCAGCCCGTCCTGGTTGGTCACCATCACCAGCCGGTAACCCGCGCCTTGCAGGGTCAGGAGCGCCGGGATCACGCCCGGGAGCAGCCGGAATTTCTCATAGCTGTCGACCTGTTCATCCGGTGGCTCCTCGATGAGGGTGCCGTCGCGGTCGATGAACAGGGTAGGGTGGGGCGCGTTCATGCTTGACTCCAGGCTGCGAACAGGCGGGCATTGTCCTCTTCGAGGCCCACGGTCACCCGCAGGCAGCCGGCAAGCCCAGGTTGTGTGCCCACGTCACGCACCAGCAAGCCCGCATCCAGCGCGAGGCGCAGCAAATCGCTTGAGCGCTGGCTGTGGACCAGCAGGAAGTTGGCCTCGCTGGGCCAGACCCGCGTGATTGCAGAGAGGCCCGCCAAGGCGTTAGCCAGGGATTGACGAGAGACCAGCAGCCTCTCGACTTGGCCAGCCGAGCGCTGGATGCCGTCGATCTGCAGGCGTGCAGTCACGGTCTCTATGGTATGCGTGGTGACGGCATAGGGCGGCAGCAGACGACGCAGCAGGTCGATCAGGGTCGGGCTGGCGATCACCGCCCCACACCGCGCGCCCGCGAGACCGTAGGCCTTGGACAGCGTGCG
>JAURMS010000119.1 GCA_030830595.1 Gammaproteobacteria bacterium
AGACGTCATGAAAGACGTCGGGCTCCTGAATGTATTCGAGCGGTTCCCGGGTGCGGATGAAATTCCCGGCCGGGAAACGACGGTTGGCAAGGTGATAATAGAAGACGTGATCGGGGATCAGCATCGGCACGGGCACCACGGTCCAGCCAGTCAGGCCGCGCAGTTCCTCGCTGAGCTGGTCGAAATCCGGCACGCCTCCCCGATGCAGGTCGAGACGATCCAGACCGTGCAGGAACTCACCGCAGGCCCGGCCCGCCACCAACTTGATCTGGCGCTCGTAGAGTTCGTCCCAGATGCGGTGCTCCTCGGCGGTGTAACGGCGCTGCGCTCCCTCCAGCCAGTCGGCCCCCAGTGCATCCGGCTTGCGTAGCGGGGCCACGAACACCGAATCGGGCAGGGGAGGGATACGGGTGTAGTCGGGGGTTGTGGCCATGGCGGGAAACATACCCCCGTGGTTCTGCGGCGTCCATGGGAGTGGTGTTTCTCACCTGACATGCTCAGACTGTGGGCGTGATCCCACTGCTGCTCAGCGCAGGCCTGGCCGCCATGTTCATGGACGCCTACTTTGCCTGGTCGCTCCGCCTCGCCTTCTATGTCCCGATCCTCATCCTCTGCCTGGGCGGCGCCTGGGCGTTGCGGCATGAATCCAGGGCATGGCAGCGTCCATCACTGCCCGCGCTGGGCGCTGCACTCTCGGGCGCAGCCGCGGGGCACCTGCTGGTCGGCGGCGCAGGCATGCACGCTGCGCTGGCCGGGTCGCTGGCCGGCAGCGTGGCCTCCGCACTGCCCTTCCTGGGCCTGCCGACGGCGGCCTCCCTGCTGGCGCCGTTCTATGTGGGGGTCTTCGCCGGAACCAGCGCAGAGGCCATCCTGCATGGCGCTCCCTGGGCGTGGTTGGCGGGTCTGCTGGCCGGGCTCATCTGGGCCATGACGCCGCAGACCTGGTCCGGGATCGGCGGGAAGATGGGCCTGACCGGCTTCCTGGGCGCGGCCGCGGCCGTCTTCCTCAGCAGCACGCTGGCCGGCAATCATCCGACCGCCTTGCCCGCGCAGGCTGTGGACCTCGGCCACGAGCTGGCCATTCCGCTGTGCGGACTCTCCGCGGTCATCACCCGACTCCTGGCCACCCGGGCGGGCTGGTCAATCGTGGCTGCCAGCGCCCTGCCCACGGCGCTTTTCAGCCTGCTCACCCTGCCGATGGGGCCGGGCCTCGCACCCTCACTGGCCGCCGCCTGGTTTGCCGGCAGCTTCGTGGGCATGACCCATCCCTCCCGCATTGCCAGCCTCGGCGGCATCGCCACAGTGGGAGCGGTCCTTGGCATACTGCTGCTGGGCCTGCAGACCACGCTGGTGGGTTGGGGTGGCGTACTCGGCGCCAGCGCCTGTGCCTGTGTGCTGGGCTACATCAGTCTGGAGCAGCTGAAGAAATGACCGCCATCGTCTACGGCATCAAGCAGTGCGACACCGTCAAGAAAGCCCTCGCCTGGCTGGACCTGCACGGTGTGGACTACTCGTTCCACGACTACAAGAAATCCGGCGTGCCAGGCGATCGCCTGGACATCTGGGCGGATCTGCTGGGCTGGGAGCAGCTGGCGAATACCCGGGGTACGACCTGGCGCAAGGTTCCAGAGGGTGAGCGAACCGCCCTCGACCGTCCAAAAATGCTGGCCCTGCTGAAGTCTTACCCGAGCGCCATTCGACGCCCCTTGGTGGAGTGGCGAGAGGGCGTCCTGACGCTTGGCTTCGACCCGAAGGCTTTCAGCCAGGCCCTGGATCAGTAGGCAGCCGCCTGAGCCTTGACCCAGCCGGCACGGCTGAGCAGCGCATTGAAACGGTCGGGGCTGATGCGCAGCGTATCCAGCAGGGGCTTGCCAGCCAGTGCCTCGCGGGTCAGCTCCGGTCCCTGTTCATAGGCGATTTCCGCGAGGTAGTGCGCCAACTGAACGACCGCTGCATTGCCGGGCGCGCCATCGTGAGGGGTCCACGCCTCCCAGTTCCTGATCACCTCGATCACCGCATCCGGCAGCGGCCACTGGTCACAGAGCGTCCGGGTGAAGTGCGAACCGTGCTCCAGCGCGGCCCGCTCAGTATCGGCATCCTCCGGGTCGAGCCCGAGGCGCACCGCTGACCAGGCACAGGCCAGCTTGGCCACGTGCTGTCCGAGGTCATGCAGCAACCCCCCGAGGTAGGTGTACTCGTCACCCCGGCGCGACACTGCGCCGATCTCACGGGCCCAGATCGCCGTGGCAATCGAGCGTCGCCAGGCGTCAACGGCCACCCCTGCACAGCGCTTGTCGTCGAACAGGCGGCCATGGACCACTGCGGTCAGCACGATGTCGGCGACCTCGGCGGTACCGAGGTGGGCAATCGCTTCGTGTATGGAGGAAAAACCACTGCCATCGAGCTGCGCGGCCAGGGTCGCCACCCGCAGCACGCGCTCGCGCAGCAGGGGCGTGCGTTCGGCTGCTGCGACCAGCTTGGAGACCGCGGCGTCGGAGACGCCGGTGAGACCCATCAGGCCGGTGGCACTGTCCGGAAGCGAAGGGACGGACAACTCGCTGTCGCGGACCAGTTCGGCGAGCTCATTGCGGATGACGCCCTCGATCGGCAGCACCCGTTGGGTCTCGGTAGCACTCACAAGGTCCTCCGCAGGATCACGCCAACGAAGCACCATGCTGCACCAGTGGCCGGGCCACCTGCGGTGATCCAGTCCGCAGTTTGCAGACCCGAAAGGTGGGACCGCTACAGTTCGGCGGCGGCCAGGGCGGCCCCGACGATGCCCGCGGTGTTACCGAGTTCAGCGGGGACCACCGGGGTCGGGGAGTCCAGCAACGGACCGAAGGAGGCCCAGTTCTCCACGACCCCGCCGCCCAGGATGAAGAGGTCAGGCCACAGCAACTGGTGGAAACGGTGCAGGACTTCACTGACACGCTCGCACCACTCCGGCCACGACAATCCCTCGACGGTGCGCACGCGGCCAGAGGCTCGATGCTCGGCCTCCATCCCGCGGATCTCCATGTGCCCGAACTCGGTATTGGGCAACAGATGACCATCGTGAAAAACGGCGCTGCCGATCCCGGTGCCGAAGGTGAGCATCACCACCGTGCCGGCGTGCCGACGGCCAGCCCCCACCCTGATCTCGGCCAGCCCCGCCGCGTCCGCATCGTTCAGGAAGGCGGCCGGCCTGCCGGTGGCCTCCCTGACCAGGCGCACCCCGTCGGTGCCAACCCAGCTGCGATCCACGTTGGCCGCGGTTCTCGCAACCCCCCCGGACACCACGGTCGGAAAGGCAAAGCCTACCGGTCCGCCCAGTGCGGGGAAGGCCTGCACGATCTGCCGGACCACCCCACCAATGGCGGCAGGCGTGGCGGGCGCCGGGGTGGGAAAGCTCAGCACCGAGGAAGTCAACACGCCAGTCGTGACGTCGACCGAGGCTGCCTTCAGGCTGGAGCCGCCTGTATCGATACCCAGAAGTTCCATGCGCTAACCGTGGTTGGCCAGGGCCGCCTGCACGTCACGTTCCCGCCGGCGCTCCTGATGCTGCAGATAGAGCCCGGTGGCCACCACGCCGATGGCCACGATACCCACCATGATGGTGGCCAGCGCGTTGATATCGGGGCTGACGCCGAGCCGGACCTTGGAGAAGATGACGATAGGCAGCGTGCTGGAGCCGGGACCCGAGACAAAGCTGGTGATGACCAGGTCATCCCAGGACAGGGTGAAGGCCAGCAGCCAGCCGGCCAGGATGGCCGGGAAGATGATGGGCAGGGTGATGACCATGAAGACCTTCCACGGCCTGGCGCCGAGGTCCATGGCCGCCTCTTCCAGCGACACGTCGAGGCTGGCCAGCCGCGACTGGATCACCACCGTGACGTAGGCCATGGAAAAGGTGATGTGGGCGATGGTGATGGTGGTTACCCCGCGTCCCGCCGGCCAGCCGAAGGCCTGCTCCATGGCGACGAACAGCAGCAGCATCGACAGGCCGGTGATGACCTCGGGCATGACCAGCGGCGCAGAAGTCATCCCGGTCATGAGGGTCCGGCCGCGGAACCGGCGGAAACGCGACAGGGCAAACCCTGCCAGCGTGCCCAGGATCACGGCACCCGTCGCGTTGATGGCCGCCACTTCCAGCGACAGCTTGGCCGCGTTCAGCAACTGCTCGTTCTGGAACAGCTCTGCGTACCACTTGGTGGAAAAGCCTGCCCAGACCGTGACCAACCGGGACTCGTTAAAGGAGTAGACGATCAGCGACAGGATCGGGATGTACAGGAAGGCGAAGCCGAAGGACATCAGGGTGGTGATGAGGAACGAGCGCCTTCCGATCACGGGTGCCCTCCCGCCTGGCGGCCCTGGGCCAACTGGAACAGCATGATGGGCACCACCAGCAGCAGCAGCATCGCAATCGCCACCGCACTGGCCACCGGCCAGTCGCGGTTCTGGAAGAACTCGTTCCAGAGCACCTTGCCGATCATCAGCGTATCCGGACCGCCCAGCAGGGCCGGGATGACGAACTCACCGACGGCCGGAATGAAAACCAGCAGGCTGCCGGCCACTACACCCGGCATGGACAGCGGCAAGGTGATGGCCAGGAAGGCCCTGACCGGATGGCAGCCGAGATCGGCCGCCGCCTCGAGCAGGGTGATGTCCTGCTTCTCCAGCGTGGCGTACAACGGCAGGACCATGAACGGCAGGTAGGAGTAGACGATACCGATGTACACGGCGAAGTCGGTCTGCAGCATCACGATGGGCTGGTCGATCAGGCCCATGCCCATCAGCAGGTTGTTGATCAGTCCGTTGTTCTTGAGGATGCCGATCCAGGCGTAGACCCGGAGCAGGAAGGAGGTCCAGAAGGGCAGCATCACCAGCATGAGCAGGAGGTTGCGCCAGGACTTGTCGGTTCTCGCAATGCCGTAGGCCATGGGGTAGCCGATCAGCAGGCACAGGAACGTAGAGACCGCCGCGGTGCTGAGGGAGTGCAGGTAGGCATTCCGGTACAGCGGATCCTCGAACAGGAAGGCATAGTTGCCCAGGTTGATCTGGATGCTGACCATCTGCGCCTCAACCCACTGCAGCATGGGTTGGTAAGGCGGCATACCGAGCCGAATGTCGGAGAGGGAAATCTTGAAGACAATGACGAACGGCACCAGGAAAAACAGCAGCAGCCACAGGTAGGGCAGGCTGATGACAGCCCAGCGGCCCGCAACGACTGGCCTCACTGGGTCACCACCACCGGGCTCGAGGCCTCCCAGCTCAGCCAGACGTTCTCATCCCAGGTCAGGCGATCGAAGGCCGCGTCCTGGCGCCGGACGTTCGGCCGGGTCACACGGAGCATCCTGCCCGTCGGCAACTGGACCAGGTAGACAGACAGGTCGCCCAGGTAGGCAATTTCCTTGATGACGCCCGACACCTGGTTGTCCCCGCCGGGACCCGGAGACTCGCGTGAAATGAACACTTTCTCAGGCCGGAGTGCCACCCACACCGTCGCCTCCGGCGGGGCGCTGACCCCGTGATCCACGTAGAAACAGCCGCCCAGTTCGGGGCATTCGACCCGCACGTGATCGGGCTCGTCCTCAACCAGGTGGCCCTCGAACAGGTTGACGGAACCGACGAAGTCGGCCACGAACTTCGAGGTGGGGTACTCGTAGATGTCGCTGGGCGTGCCGACCTGGATGATCTCGCCATGGTCCATGACCCCGATGCGCGAAGCGAGGGTCATCGCCTCTTCCTGGTCGTGGGTCACCACGACGAAGGTCACGCCGAGTTTCTCCTGGATGTTGACCAGCTCGAACTGGGTGTGCTCGCGCAGCTTGCGGTCCAGCGCGCCGAGCGGCTCATCCAGCAGCAGCAGCTTGGGTTGCTTGACCAGTGAGCGAGCCAGGGCCACCCGCTGGCGCTGGCCGCCCGAGAGCTGGTGAGGTTTGCGCCCGCCGAGGGCAGTGAGCTTGACCAGCTCCAGCATGGCTGCCACGCGATCCCGGATCTCGCCCTTGGGCAGGCCATCCTGCTTGAGTCCAAAGGCAACGTTCTGCTCCACCGTCATGTGCGGAAACAGCGCGTAGGACTGGAACATCATGTTGACCGGACGCCGATACGGCGGAATCCCGGCCATGTCGGCGCCATCGATGGAAATGCGGCCGGAGGTGGGTTCCTCGAAGCCGGCCAGCATCCTGAGCAGCGTGGTCTTGCCGCAGCCCGAGGCACCCAGCAGGCAGAAGATTTCACCGCGATAGATGTCGAGCGAGACGTCGTCGACGGCGGTGAAGTCCCCGAAGTTCTTGGTGACCCGCTCGATACGGATATAGGGCTTGGCGTCGCGGTCGCGCCAGGGCTCCAGTTTCTTGTCCGGACGTGTTTCAGCCATCCCCGCGACCCCCTCGCAGGATTCCCCCTGCCGGCCCACGTGGACCGGCAGGGGGATGCTCAAGTTAGCCTTACTGACCCGTCTTGACGGTCGTCCAGGCGCGGTTGGACAGCCGGGCGTATTCGTCACTTTCGGTCACCAGGCCAAATAGCTTGGCCTTGATTTCCGGGGTCGGGTAAACGTTGGGGTCATTGCGGGTTTCCTCATCGATGAGATCGAAAGAGGCCGCATTTGCGTTGGCATACACCACGTAGTTGGTGATGGGCGCAATTACCTCAGGCTTCATCAGATAATTGATGAACTGATGCGCATTGTCCGGGTGCTTGGCATCCGCGGGAATGGCCAACATGTCAAACCACATCAGCGCACCCTCCTTTGGAATGGAATAGGCAATCGTTACTGGCGACTCTGCCTCAGCGCCTCGGTCACGAGCCTGAAAAACATCTCCACTCCATCCAAGCGCTACGCAGATCTCGCCGGTGGCCAGGTCTTCGATATACCGCGACGAATCGAAGTAGCGGACATGCGGTTTGACCTTGAGCAAAAGGTCCTGGACTGCGTTAAGAGCTTCTTCGCTTTCGTTGCTTGGATACCGTCCGAGGTAAATTAGTGCAGAGCTGAAAACCTCGCTGGGAGCATCAAGCATGACCAACCCGCACTTGGCGAGCTTGGCCGCATTCTCCGGCTCGAAGATGGTCGCCCAGCTGTCGATGGTGTCGGTGCCGAGCACTTCCTTCACCTTCTCCGGGTTATAGCCGATGCCGGTGGTCCCCCACAGGTAGGGCACGGCATAGGTGTTATCCGGATCTTGAGGCGTCACCCGGGCCATGATGTCCGGATCCATGTTGGCCAGGTTCGGCAGCTTGGACTTGTCCAGCGGCATGTAAACCCCAGCCTTGATCTGCCGAGCCAAAAAAGGCGAGGCCGACGGGACCACGATGTCGTAGCCGGTGTTTCCGGCCAACAGCTTGGTTTCAAGTATCTCATTGGAATCGTACGTGTCGTAGGTGACCTGGATACCGGTAGCCGTCTCGAAATCGCCGATGGCGTTGTCGGAGATGTAGTCCGACCAGTTGTAGACGTTCAGTACCGGGTCCTCGGGTCCCCCCGCGCCGGCAGCATCGTCCTTCTTGCCACAGCCGGCGACGCCCAGCGTCACGGCCACCATCACGGCCAATCCTTTCAATCCCGGGTTCTTCATGGTTGCTCCTGGTTGTGTTGCCGACTGGGCGGCCTGATCCCCTGACCCCCCAACTATACCAACCCCGGGGCGTTCAGGAAGCACCCACGAGGCCGATGTCCCGAGCGGTCAGGTCGAGACAGCGGCGGGCCTTGTCGACGAGTTCATCCACCTCGGCGCGGCTGATGACCAGCGGGGGTGAAATAATCATGGTGTCCCGGACCGCTCGCATGACCAGGCCATTGGCGAAACAGTGGTCGCGGCAGATCGTGCCCACCCGCCCGCGGTCACGGAAAAAGGTCCTGGACGGCTTGTGAGCCACCAGCTCGAGCGCGCCGATCAGGCCCACTCCCCGCGCCTCCCCCACCAGCGGATGCTCGGCCAGCGAACGCCAGCCCTCCTGCAGGTAGGGGCCGATGTCCTCCCGCACCCGGTCGACCAAGCCGTCCTGCTCCAGGATGTCGAGGTTGGCCAGGGCGACCGCACAGGCCACCGGATGACCCGAGTAGGTGTAGCCGTGGAAGAACTCGCCGCCCTGCTCGACCAGCACTTCGGCGACGCGATCGCCGACCATCACCGCCCCCAGCGGCTGGTAGCCCGAGGTGATGCCCTTGGCGAGCGTCATCAGGTCGGGCTCGAAGCCGAAATGCTCGCAGCCGAACCAGCGGCCGGTACGACCGAAACCGCAGACCACCTCGTCGGCAATGAGCAGGATCCCGTAATGCCGGCAGATCCGCTGGATCTCCGGCCAGTAGGTCTCCGGCGGGATGATCACGCCACCGGCACCCTGGATGGGCTCGCCGATGAACGCAGCTACCCGCTGCGGGCCGATCCGCTCGATGCACTCGGCCAGCCGCGAGGCCGCCCGCAGCCCGTACTCAGCAGGGCTCAGGTCGATGCCGTTCTCGTACCAGTAGGGCTGCTCGATATGCTCGATGCCGGGAATGGGCAAGCCGCCCTGTGAATGCATGGCGGACATGCCGCCGAGGCTCGCACCGCCCACCGTGCTGCCGTGATAGGCGTTTTCGCGGCTGATGATCACCTGCCGGCCGGGCTCGCCCATCAGGTCCCAGTAGCGGCGCACCATGCGAATGATGGTGTCGTTGGCCTCCGATCCGGACCCGGAGAAAAACACTCGGCTGAACTGCGGCGGGGTGAGCCGGGCGAGACGCGCGGCCAGCTCGATGGCCGGCGGATGGGCGCTCTTGAAGAAGCTGTTGTAGTAGGGCAACTCCTGCATCTGGCGATAGGCTGCCTCGGCCAGCTCGCGCCGGCCATAGCCGACGTTGACGCACCACAGCCCCGCCATCCCATCGAGGATCTTGCGACCCTCGCTGTCGTGCAGGTAGACCCCCTCGGCACGCTCGATGACGCGGGCGCCCTCGGCGGCCAGCGCCTTGAAGTCGGTGAAGGGATGCAGGTAATGGCTGGAATCCAGTGCCTGCCACTGAGCCGTCGTGCGTCCGGTCATGGCTGCCTCCGCGGGCTAAACGTTGAGCAGCAGGTGCTCGCGCTCCCACGAGCTGATCACCCGCAGGAAGGTGTCGTACTCGCTTTCCTTGACCGCCGCATAGGCAGCCACGAAGCGCTCGCCGAAAATGTCCACCAGCTTCTTGTTGCTGCGCAACTGGGTGAGGCTCTCAGCCAGCGTCAGGGGCAGCGAGAAGGGCATCTCGTAAGCGGAGCTGCTGATGGGATCGGTCGGGGTGAGGTTACCCACCATCCCGAGATAGCCGCAGGCCAGCGAAGCGGCAATCGCCAGGTAGGGATTGGCATCCGCCCCGGCGACGCGGTTCTCCACCCGCCGCGCGTCTGGCGGCGAAGTCGGTACCCGCAGGCCGGCGGTGCGGTTGTCGTAGCCCCACTGCACGTTGATGGGCGCCATGTTGTAGCGGGTGATCCGTCGGTAGCTGTTGACGTTGGGCGCGAACAACGACATGGCCGCCGGCATGAATTTCTGCAGGCCGGCGATGTGGGCGAAGAAGAGCTTGCTGGGCTGGCCCTCCGCGTTGCTGAAGATGTTCTGCCCGGTCTTGGCATCCACCACGCTCTGGTGGATGTGCAGCGCGCTACCAGGCTGGTCGGCCATCGGCTTGGCCATGAAGGTCGCGTACATCTTGTGCCGCAGCGCGGCCTCGCGCGCGGTGCGCTTGAACAGGAAGGCCTGGTCGGCGAGCTCCAATGGATCGCCGTGGATCAGGTTGATCTCCATCTGGCCCGCCCCGTCCTCATGGATCAGGGTATCGATATCGATGCGCTGGGCCTCGCAGTAGGCGTAGATGTCCTCGAACAAAGGGTCGAACTCGTTGACCGCAGCGATGCTGTAGGACTGGCGCCCGGCCTCGGCACGACCGGAGCGGCCCACCGGGGGCTTCAGGGGATAGTCGGCGTCGACATTGGGCTCGACGAGGAAGAACTCGAGTTCCGGGGCAACCACCGGCTTCCAGCCCTTTGCGGCGTAGAGTTCCATCACCCGCCGCAGCAGGTAACGGGGGGACATGGGCACCACGCGGCCATCGTCGTAGAAACAGTCGTGGATCACCTGGGCAGTGGGCTCGGGCGCCCAGGGCACCAGGCGAATGCTATTGGGATCGCCCACCAGGTCGATGTCGATCTCCATGGGATTGATGACGGCATCGTCGGTGGGCCACTCACCGGTCACCGTCTGCAGGAAGATGCCCTCGGGCAGCCGCATGCCCTCGTCCTCGGCATACTTCTCCGCGGGCATGATCTTGCCGCGGGCGATCCCCGCCATGTCCGGGATGATCGCCTCGACCTCGGAAATTTTCTGTTCCTCCAGGAAGGAATGAATCTGACTCATGACTGCACACCTCTTGACCGCTCCCGCGCAGCGGCACCAAAGGCCGCGAACAGGGCAGTGGAAAACTCATTCTCGGCGGCCTTCCATTCGGGGTGCCACTGCACCGCCAGGGCGAAGCCGGCCGCGCCCTCTACCCGGAAGGCCTCGACCAGGCCGTCCGGTGCCACGGCCTCGACCACCAGCCGGTCACCCAGGCGCTGCACCCCCTGCCCGTGTAGGGAATTGACCCTCACGCTGCCCTGCCCCGCCAGCCGTCGCAGCAGGCCGCCCTCGACCAGTTGCACCTCATGGGCCGGGCCGTACTGCAGGTCGACCGGATCGTCCTTGCGCTCCCGGTGGTCGCTGAGTCCGGGCGCCTCGTGAACCTTCTGCCAGAGACTGCCACCGAAGGCGACGTTCATCTCCTGGAAGCCCCGGCAGATGCCCAGCACGGGCAGTCCGGCGTCGACCGCCGCCAGGATCATGGGCAGCGTGGTGGCATCCCGCTCAGGGTCGTGCCAGGTCCCGGGCTCCGAGGCCTCGCCCCGGTAGCGATGCGGTTCCACGTTCGAGTGGCTGCCCGTAAACAGCACGCCGTCGAAACACTCCAGCCACTGCCCCATGTGCGCCTCGCCGAGAGCAGGCACGACGACGGGGACCGCATCCGCAGGACCCGCGATGGCAGCGAGATATTTTTCACCGACGCAGTGAAACCAGTGAGAATCCAGCAGGCGTCGGTCAGCCGGAATCCCGATGATGGGCTTGCGCGAGCGCATGAGAAGAGAGTCCAATGACTCGGGATTCATTGTGGCACAACCGCGGTCGACGTGCAGCGCCGTCGCCAGCGGAATTTATACATCTATATGAATAATATGAATATTTTGGAAGTGGATGAGTTCCTCTCCCGGCACCCGCAGGTGCGCTGCGTCGACCTGTTGCTGCCGGACATGAACGGCATCCTGCGGGGCAAGCGGGTCGAGGTCGACGAACTGCCCTCCATGTACTCGCGGGGGCTGATGCTGCCCGGTTCCATGTTTGCCCTCGATGTGCTGGGCGGTACCGTGCAGGCCACCGGACTGGGCTTCGACGAGGGCGATGCGGATCGCCCCTGCCTGCCGATTCCCGCTTCCCTGCAGCCCTGCCCGTGGCTGGGACCGGAGGTGGCACAACTGCAGGTCAGCATGTACGAGCATGACGGTCGGCCCTTCTTTGGTGACCCCCGCCACCTGCTGACCGCCCTGGTGGAGCGCTTCAGGGCTCGCGGCCTGACCCCCGTGGTGGCAGTGGAACTGGAGTTTTACCTGGTGGACACGGAGCGCACGGCGGCAGGCTATGCCCAGCCTCCCGCCTCCCCACTGACCGGCCGTCGCGAACACCGCACCCAGATCAACTCGATGATCGACCTCGATTCGGTCTCGGGCCTGCTTAGGGAAATCGTCGACACCTGCCGGGCCCAGGGCGTCCCGGCCGGGACGGCCCTGTCCGAGTACGGTCCCAGCCAGTGGGAAGTCAACCTGCATCACGTGCCTGACGCACTCTTGGCCTGCGACCACGCCATCCGCTTCAAGCGCATCGTGAAGGGGGTGGCGCTGCGGCACGGGGTGGAGGCGACCTTCATGGCCAAGCCCTACCGGGACATGGCCGGCAGCGGTACGCACGTTCATGTCAGCCTGCTCGATGAGCAAGGTCGCAACGTCTTCGAGTCTGCCGAAGTCACCGGCAATGCGCTGCTCTGCAGCGCCGCGGCCGGGATGCTGGCGACCATGGCCGACACCATGGCCTTGTACGCGCCAAATGCCAATTCCTATCGCCGCCTCAGGCCGGAGAGCTACGTGCCCATGCATCCGACCTGGGGCGGTAACAACCGCGGGGTGGCGGTGCGGGTGCCGGTCTCCGGTCCCGAGGACCGTCGACTCGAGCACCGGGTGGCAGGCGCCGACGCCAACCCCTATCTGCTGGTCGCGGCAGTGCTCGCCGGCATGCTGCACGGCATGGACCAGGGCCTCGAAGCGCCGCCACAGCTCGGTGGCAATGCCTATACCCAGCCGCTGGAGGTTGAGCCCCTGCCCAACGACTGGGCTGCAGCCATCGCGCGACTCGACCGGTCCGCGGCCATGCGTCAACAACTCGGCGATGCGTTCATCGACCTGTACACCTGCCTCAAGCGGGGCGAGCTGGAGGATTTCGCCAGCTACATTTCCCCGCTCGAGCACGCCTGGTACCTGGCGCCGCTGTGACGCTCGAGGAGCGCAACCTCAGTAACTACTATCAGGCCTCCGCACCGGGCTGGGCGCCGAGGCCCGCGCTGGCGGGTGAGCAGTCCTGTGACGTGGTGGTCGTCGGTGCGGGCCTGGCCGGCTGCTCCGCCGCACTGGAGCTGGCCCGGCGTGGCTTGTCGGTGGCGCTGCTCGAGGCCCGGCAGGTCGGCTTCGGTGCCTCCGGCCGCTCCGGCGCCCAGCTGATCGCCGGCTATGCCTGCGGACAGGATCGTATCGAGGCGCTGGTCGGCAAGGAGACGGCGCGCGCGCTGTGGGACATCTCGCTCGAGGGACTCGAGCTGGTCAGGCAGCGCGTGGCGCAGCACGACATCGACTGCGACCTGTCCTGGGGACACCTGCTGGTCGCACTCAAGGACCGTCAGCGCCGTGAACTCGAGGAGGAATACCACAAGCTCAGCAGCGAATATGGCTACACCTCGCTGCGGCTGCTGGACCAGGCGACCGTTCGCGGCAAGGTCGCCTCGGAGCGTTACGTGGCGGGACTGCTCGACGAGCGCAGCGGCCACTGCCATCCGCTCAAGTACGTGCAGGGGCTCGCCGCAGCGGGCGAAGCGGCCGGGGTCAAGCTGTTCGAGGGCAGCCCGGTGGTGAAGCTCTCACGCGGCAGGGAGGTCATCCTCGAGACGCCCACCGGGCGACTGCGCTCACGCTTCGCGGTGCTCGCGGGCAACTGCTACCTCGGCGGCCTGGTGCCCGAACTGCGGCGCAAGATCATGGCAGTCGGCACCTACATCGTCGCCACCGAACCATTGGGAGCGGCGCGAGCCGCAGCCCTCCTGGGCGACAACCTCGCGGTCTCGGACATCAACTTCGTGCTGGACTACTTCCGTCTGTCGGCCGACCACCGATTGCTGTTCGGGGGCCGCGTCAGTTATTCGGGACTCGATCCGCTGGGCACCTCACGAGCCACCCGGGCGCGCATGCTCAAGGTCTTTCCTCAGTTGCGCGACGTCGCCGTCGAGTATGCCTGGGGCGGCTATGTCGACATCACCGTCAACCGGGCCCCGCATTTCGGTCGCCTGGACGACAACCTGTATTTCCTGCAGGGCTTCTCCGGGCACGGGATGGCCCTGACCGGGATCGCCGGCCGGCTGGCTGCCGAAGCCATCGCCGGCCAGGCCGAACGCTTCGACCTCTACGCGAAGATCCGCCACCTGGACTTTCCGGGTGGCCTGGCCCTGCGCCGTCCGGCGCTGGTGCTGGCCATGCTCTGGTATCGCTTGCGCGACTTCCTCTGAGATCCTCAGCGAGGGCGATGCCGGCGCAGCGCCTCGAGGATCGGCCGGGCCGAATCGCCCTCGACCAGGGCTGCGAGGTCCGCACTCAGCTTGCGACGCCAGTTGGCGTACTCGGCCCAGGTGCCCGGGATGTTGACCGGGTCCTCCATGCCCAGCAGGTCCTCGGCCTGCACCGCCACCAGTGCCGAGGCACTGGAAGCCAGGAAGGCGTGGATGGCGGCGGCGAAATCCGCTTCGAAGGCATCGACCGGCCAGCGCGGGCGGGTGCCCGCCCCCGCCAGTGCATCGATCAGCCGCTCACGATCGGTAGCTCGATCGGCCTTCAATGAGGAGACGTCGAGGTCCGGCGGATACATGCCCAAACGCGCCCGCAGGTCGATGTCGGTGGCCTCCCACCAGGCCTTCAGGGTCGGCAGGTCGTGGGTAGTGACCGATGCGAGCGCATCGCGCCGCCACTGGCGCGGCTGGCGGAAGGCGCCGCCGGCATCACGCTCGAAGTACAGCACCAGGTAGCCATGGACGCCCGCCTCCTCCATGAGGCCCCGCACCTCGGGCGGGACCGTCCCGAGGTCCTCGCCGATGACCATGCAACCAGACCTGGCGCTCTCCTCGGCGACGATGTCGAACAGCATCTGCACCGGGTAATGCACGTAGCCCCCCTCGGCAGCCGACCGCCCGCGCGGCACCCACCACAGGCGATAGAGGGCCATCACGTGGTCCAGACGCAGCGCGCCGAAGTGGCGCATGTTGTCGCGCATCAGCGCGCGAAACGGCGCCCCGTGCAATTCGGCGAGCCGGCGCGGATCCGGGGGCGGCAGGCCCCAGTCCTGGCCCTTGAGCGCCAGGGCGTCGGGCGGTGCGCCGAAACTCGCCCCGACACAGTACGCGGAGCGATTGGCCCAGACCTCGGAGCCGCCCGGGTTGACCCCGACCGCGTAGTCTCCATAGAGCCCGATGCGCATCCCATACTCGCGGGCTACGCGCTGGGCCTCAGCGAGCTGCGCCTCGGCGGTCCACTGCAGCCAGGCATGGAAGCCGATCTCCACCTCGTGGGCGGCCGCAAAAGCCTGCACGGCGGGCGCATCGGGATCGATGTACTCGTCGGGCCAGGTCACCCAGCCGCCGAGGGAGCGATGCTGCCGACGCATCTCGGCATCGATGGCCTCGAACAGCGCGTGTGCACCCACGGTCTCGCTGCGCATCTGCAGGAAGTGCGCGAAGTCGCGCCCGCGCTGGGTGCCCGCCAGCCACTCCTCGCGCCGGAACTGCTCATACAGCAGCCTGAGGACGGGCAGCTTGCGCCCCGCCACAGCCACATAGTCGACCAGCTCCCGGCGGCGCAGGCGCTGCAGGGCCTTGCGGAAGGCGGGCGCGCCCACCTGGGCGACTGCTTGCGGACACTGCGCAAACCCGGGAACGCGCTCGACGGCGATGTAGAGCACGTTCAGGCAGTGGCGACTCGAGGCGCTGTAGGGACTGCAGTGGCCCGGATCGGCGGCAAACAGTGCGTGCAGCGGATTGAGCCCGATGAAGTCCGCGCCGGCACCGGCTGCCAGGCGAGCGAGGTCCGCAAGATCGCCGAAGTCACCGATGCCCCAGTTATCGCGCGAGCGCAGCGTATACAGCTGGATGCTCAGGCCCCACGACCTGCCGCCAGCGGCGAGGAACCTCGGCTGACTGGCGCGCACTGTTTCGCCATCAGGCTGGCCCACTGGCCATCCAGTGCCGGGCTCGGGCGGGGCGGCCTGCCAATCGAGCCCCATGGCTTCCAGGATGGCGGCGCGAATGGCAGGGTCGATAGGGCGGCGCTCGCCGCGGAAATCGAGGTAGTCCCGGGCGAGGCCGAGGGCCTTGGACCAGGCATCCAGCAGGGAGTCGTTCATCGGTACTGCTCCAGCACGATCAGGCTACGGGCAAGCAGGACACACTGCGAGGTCTCCGCCTTTCCTGCTGCCGACAGGGTGTCTCGTCCAGTATCCAGCAGCGTTTGCCAACCGCCCGCAGCCTCGGGTGGCAGGCTGAACCGCACCTCGTGGGGTTCGGCCGACATCAGGACAACCAGCCCATGATCGGGTGCCTCAACGGGCGAGAGCCACAGCCCAAGGCACCGCAGGTGATGATCGGACCAGTCGTCATCGGTCATGGTCCTGCCTGCCGGATGCAGCCAGCGGATGTCGTCCTCGCGCAGGAAGCGATCCTGGCGCAAGGCCTCGCAGCGCCGGCGCAGGGCGGCGAGCCCGGCAACGAAATCGGCACCCGGGGCGACGGGAGACTCCAGCAGCCAGTCGGTCCACGAGGTGGCGTTATCCTGGCAGTAGGCATTGTTGTTACCGCCCTGGGTGCGTCCGATCTCGTCACCGGCGAGGATCATGGGCACACCGCGGGAGAGGAACAGGGTGGCCAGCAGGTTGCGCGCCTGCCGACGCCTGAGGGCGTTGACCGCGGGCTCTGCAGTCGGGCCCTCGACGCCGCAGTTCCAGCCGAGGTTCTCGGCATGGCCATCTGCGTTGCCCTCCAGGTTGGACTGGTTGCGACGCACTGAATACGTCACGAGGTCGGCCAGCGTGAAGCCGTCGTGGCTGGTGACATAGTTGATGCTCGACTGAGGGCGCCGACCGCCGCGCCGGAACAGGTCGCCGGAGCCGGACATGCGTTCCGCCAGGGCGCCCACCTGTCCGGGATCGCCGCGCCAGAAGGCCCGCACCGTGTCACGGTACCGGTCATTCCACTCGGCCCATCCCGGCGGAAAGCCACCCAGTCGATAGCCACCCGGCCCGACGTCCCAGGGTTCCGCAATCAGCTTGGCATAGGCGAGGTCGGGGTCGGAACGGATCTCGGCAAACAGCGCCGCATGCGGATCAAATTCCCCGTCACGGTCGCGGGCCAGGGCAGGCGCCAGGTCGAAGCGAAAACCGTCCACGCCCATATCCACCGCCCAGAAACGCAGGCTGTCGAGCAGCAGTGCCCGGGTCGCCGGGACCGACAGGTCCACGCTGTTGCCACAGCCGGTGACGTCGCGATAGCCGCCGCGTTCATCGAGCCGGTAGCAGGTGGCATTGTCGAGTCCCTTCAGGGACAGCGTGCGACCGCCTGCACCTCCCTCGGCAGTATGGTTGAAGACCAGGTCGACGATCACCTCGAGGCCTGCGGCATGCAAGGCCTCGACCATGGCGCGGAACTCCACGATCGGGTCCTCGACCGCATAGGTACGCGCCGGGGCGGACCACAGCAGGGGGTTGTAGCCCCAGTAGTTGGTGAGGCCGCGCTCGGCCAGGAAGGGCTCCGAGGCAAACTCCTGGACCGGCAGCAGTTCCACGGCGGTGACGCCGAGTCGCAGCAGGCGCTCGATCACGCGCGGGGTCGTGAGGCCCAGATACTTGCCCCGCCAGGCTGCAGGCACGGCGGGATCGAGCCAGGTATGGCCCTTGACGTGCAGTTCGCAGATGACCGTGTCGCGCCAGGGCACCAGCGGACGGGGCAGGCGACCCAGGGCAGGCAGGCCCTCTATCACCACGCACCAGGGCATGAGCGGACCGGTATCGACCGGCAGCGGTCCCTCATCCGGATCGTCGCGCAGGGCGACGGAATCGAAGTGCCCATCCGAGAGCGCGCGGGCGGCGGGATCGAGCAGGCGGCGGGCCGGATTGAACCGGTGCCCCTCGGCAGGCCGCCACGGCCCCTGGGCGCGAAAACCGTAGTGGGTGCCCGGACCCGCCAGCGGCATCGGCACGAAGCCGTGGAAGACCTCCCCGGTGCGTCCGGGCAGTGCAGCCCGCAGCGTTTCTTCCCGACCGTCGACCGACAGGCAGAGCTCCACACAGCTGGCATGACGCGAAGCCACGGCGAAATTGACGCCCTGGCCGTTCCAGCGTGCCCCGAGTGGGGACGGTTCGCCCGCGAGGATCACGCGCCCTCTCCCACGTGCAGGTAGAACAGCGCAGCCAGCGGCGGCAGGGTGACCCGAATCGAGTGCGGCAGTCCTCCATGCGCACCACCGGCTTGCAGGCGCTCGGCGAGCGGGTGATCCGAGCCACCGTAGCAGCCCGCATCGCCATCATGCAGGCAGACGTAGGTGCCCGCGCGTTCAACCCCGATCAATCGGTCCACGCGTGGGACCGGCGTGGCGTTGAACAGGCAGATGATCTCCGGCTCCCGGCCCGGGCGACCGCGGCGGAAGGCGAAACAGCTCTCGGCCGCATTGTCCGCCTCCAGCCAGCGGAAGCCCTCGGGGTCCCAGTCGCTCGCGTGCAGTGCCGGATGGCTGCGATACAGGCCGTTGAGGTCGGCGAGGCAGCGATTGCAACCCAGGCGCATGGGATCGTCCAGCAGGCCCCAGTCCAGCGACTCCCCGACCTGCCATTCCCCCTCCGGAGCCAGCTCGCTGCCCATGAACTGCAGCTTCTTGCCCGGATGAGCAGCCATCCACGCAAACAGCAGCCGCAGGTTGGCGAAACGCTGCCAGGCGTCGCCCGGCATCTTGCCGAGCAGCGAGCGCTTGCCGTGAACGACCTCGTCATGGGAGAGCGGCAGCATGAAGCGCTCGGAAAAGGCGTAAACCAGCGAGAAGGTCAGCAGGTGATGTTCCCAGGACCGGTGAACGGGATCCAGCGCGAAGTAGCGCAGGGTGTCGTTCATCCAGCCCATGTTCCACTTCATGCTGAAGCCGAGTCCGCCCTGCTCGACCGGGCGGGTGACGCCTGGAAAGGCGGTGGATTCCTCGGCGATGGTCAGGACCCCCGGGTGATAGCGCGCGAGGGTGGCATTGCATTGACGCAGGAAGTCGATCGCCTCGAGGTTTTCCCGACCTCCGTGCCGGTTGGGCAGCCATTCTCCAGCCGGCCGGCTGTAGTCGAGGTACAGCATGGAAGCCACCGCATCCACTCGCAGCCCATCGAGGTGGTAGGTCTCGATCCAGTACAGGGCGTTGGCGATGAGGAAGTTGCGGACCTCGTGACGGCCATAGTTGAAGATCTTGGTGCCCCAGTCACGGTGCTCACCCAGTCGCGGATCGGCATGCTCGTACAGCGCGGTACCGTCGAACTCCGCCAGGCCGTTGTCGTCGCGTGGAAAGTGCGCGGGCACCCAGTCCATGATCACGCCGAGGCCGGCCGCGTGGCAGGCATCGACGAAGGCCTGCAGGTCCTTGGGCGGACCGAACCTCGCACTGGGCGCAAAATAGCCGGTCACCTGGTAACCCCAGGATTCGTCCAGCGGGTGCTCGGCCACTGCCATCAGCTCCAGGTGCGTGTAGCCGAGGGCGGCGACGTGAGGCACCAGTCGCTCGGCCAGTTCGCGCCAGCCCGGGAAGGGCCCGCCCGGGCCCTCGCTGCGCGCCCAGGAACCGGGATGCAGTTCGTAGACGACCACCGGCTGATCGGCCGGATCGTTCGCGGCCCGCTGTCGCAACCAGGCCCCGTCGCGCCATGGGTGACGGTCGGTCCTCTGAATCACCGAACAGTTGTCCGGTCGGTGCTGCATGCCGCGGCCGTAGGGATCGGACTTCAGCAGCAGCCTGCCGTCCGCCGCGGCCAGTTCGTACTTGTAGGCGCTCCCCTCGCCGAGACCCGGCACGAAGCCTTCCCAGATGCCGCTGCCCGCCCGGGGGCTCAGCGGATGCCGGCGCCCGTCCCAGTCGTTGAACGGGCCCACCACGCTGACCCGCCGGGCATTGGGCGCCCAGACCGCGAACCAGCAGCCGGCCTCGCCGTTGAATTCTCCGAGGTGGGCGCCAAGCTTGTCGTGAATCCGGTGATGATTACCCTCCCCGAAAAGGTAGAGGTCGTAGTCGCTCAGGCGGCTCATGTCAGGGGTTCCAGCCCCCAGATCCGTCCCGCATATTCACGGATGCTGCGATCACTCGAGAACGGCCCCATGGCTAGGGTGTTGGCTGCGGCGCGGCGCGTCCAGTCCTGCTGATCGAGGAAGAGCCGGTCGGCCTCGGCCTGGGCCCGCTGGTAATCGTGGAAATCGGCCAGCACCAGGTAGGGCTCGCCGTCGCCCAGCAGGCGGTCCACCAGGGGCCTGGCCTCATCACCATTCCCGCCAGTCAATTCGCCGCTGGCCAGCGCTTCGAGTACGGCGGCCAGCTCGGGGCTTGCCGTGACGAATTCCATGGGCACGTAGCCCGCTTGCCGCCACTGCACGACGCCCTCGGCATCGAGCCCGAAGATGAACAACTGGTCACGACCCACGGCCTCGGCAATCTCGATGTTGGCACCGTCAAGGGTGCCCATGGTCAGCGCCCCGTTGAGCGCGAGCTTCATGTTGCCGGTGCCCGAGGCCTCCATGCCGGCAGTGGAAATCTGCTGGGAGAGGTCCGCCGCCGGCATGATCTGCTGAGCCAGGGACACGTCGTAATCCGGCAGGAAGGCGACCCTGAGCAGCCCCCGAGTGGCCGGATCGGCGTTGACCGTGCGGGCGACCAGGTTGATGACGCGGATCAGGGTCTTGGCCAGGACATACCCGGGCGCCGCCTTGCCGGCAAACAGCACGGTACGTGGCGTGAGCGAGCGCTCACCGTCACGGATACGCAGGTAGCGGGCCACCACGGAGAGCAGGTTCAGGGTCTGGCGCTTGTACTCGTGGATGCGCTTGACCTGCACGTCGAACATGGAATCGGGATCGACCGCGAGCCCCGTACGAGCTGCCACCACCTCCGCCAGGCGGCGCTTGTTGTCCCGCTTGATGTCGCGGAAGCGCTGGAGGAAATCGGGGTCGTCGAGCGCCCAGCCAAGCCGCGACAATTCCTCGAGGTCGTTTTCCCAGGCGTGCCCGAGATGCTCGGTCAGCAGCGAGGTAAGCCCGGGATTGGACTGCTTGAGCCAGCGCCGGGTGGCGATGCCATTGGTGACGTTGGTGAAACGCCCCGGCAGCAGCGCGGCAAAGTCGGAAAAAATGGTGTCGCGCATGAGCCGGGAGTGCAAGCGCGCCACCCCGTTGACCCGGCGACTGCCGATCACCGCGAGGTGCGACATGCGCACCTGCCTGCCGTGCTCCTCGTCGATGATCGACACCCTGCGCCGCAGCTCGTGATTACCCGGATCGACGGCCTCCACCGACGCGAGGAAATCACGGTTGATCAGGTAGATGATCTGCAGGTGGCGCGGCAGCAGCCGCTCGAAGAACTCCACAGGCCAGGTTTCGAGCGCCTCGGGCAGCAGGGTGTGGTTGGTGTAGCCGAAGATCTCCTCGCCCAGCAGGCGGGCCCGGTCCCAATCGAGACCGTGCTCATCGACCAGCAGGCGGAGCAGCTCGGCGATCGCCAGCGCGGGATGGGTATCGTTCAGCTGGATCGCAACACAGCGCGGCAGTTCCTCGAGGCTGCGACCCTCCGCCAGGTGGGTGGCCAGCAGGTCCTGCAGGCTCGCGCTGACGAAGAAGAACTGCTGCCGCAGGCGCAGTTCCCGTCCCTGCGGGGTGGAGTCGTCGGGATAGAGCACCCGCGACAGGTTCTTGGCATCGACCTGCTCGGCGACCGCGTCGGCATACTGGCCCCGGTTGAAGCATTCGATCCTGAACGGCACCACCGCCCGTCCCGACCACAGGCGCAGGTGATTGACAGTCGGACTGCGGTTGCCCGGCACCAGGTGGTCGAAGCCGACCGCCAGCACCTCATGGGCATTCGCACCGCCACCGAAGCGGATCTTGTAGCGCGCGTCGCTGCGGGGAATCTCCCACGGGTTACGCAGCCGGAGCCAGGTGCTGGCCAGTTCCCGCTGGCCGCCGTCCTCGGCGATACGCTGGGTGAAGATGCCGTAGTCGTAGCGGATCCCGTAACCGACTGCCGGATACTGCAGGGTCGCCAGTGAATCCAGGAAACAGGCCGCGAGGCGCCCGAGCCCCCCGTTGCCGAGCCCCGGATCGACCTCGAGCGCCGCCAGCTTGTCCAGCTCGAGGCCGTAATCCGCCAGCACCCGGTGTGCTTCATCCACCATCCCGCCATCGAGGCTGGACAGCGCGTTGACCAGCGAGCGTCCAGGAAGGAACTCGACCGACAGGTAGCAGACACGCTTGGCCTTGCCCGAGGCGATCCGCCGCTGGGTCGCCAGCCAGCGCGCGGTCAGCTCCTCGCGAACGGCCAGCGAGAGCGCGTCGTAGAAATCGCGTGGCGTGGCCGTCCCGGGGTCCTTGCCCAGGCTGCGGGTCAGGCGGTCGAGGAGGGCACGACGCAGGGTGGCGGGGGACAACGATCGCTCGGCAACAGGATCCATGGGCTCATTTCCGAAAGGCAAAAACACTGCGGATGCCGGGACGCCTGGCAAAGTCTCGCGGCAGGGTCGAGCGGCTCCAGTCTTCGACGGACGGGCCCTGCAAGGCCTCGCGATCCAGCCGGAACTTCTGCAGGTTGGTCGAGAAAATCAACAGTCCCCCCTCAGCCACTCGCCCCAGCGCCAGTCGGATCAAGCCGACATGGTCGCGTTGGACATCGAACTCCCGGGACATCGCCTTGGAGTTCGAGAAGGTCGGCGGATCCAGCAACACCAGGTCAAACCGCCGACCGTCATCATGATTCAGCCATTCTAGGCAATCCGCACGTGTAAACGTATGCACGGGACGTGCCAGCCCGTTGAGTTCGAGGTTCCGGCGCGCCCAGTCGAGGTAGGTGTTGGACAGGTCGACGGTCTCGGTGCGGATCGCCCCACCTGCGGCGGCGTAGACGGTCGCGGTGCCGGTATAGCCGAACAGGTTCAGGAAGCGCTTGCCGGCAGCCAGTTCCCGCACCCGGGCCCGGACCTGCCGGTAGTCGAGGAACACGCCCGTATCGAGGTAGTCGGTGAAGTTGACCGAGAAGTGCAGGCCGCCTTCCTCGATGGTCTCGAACCGGCCCTGCTCGTCCAGCTTGCGATACTGGGCTGCACCTTTCTGGGGCCGGCGCGTCCGCCACCAGGTCGCTGCGGGTGCAATGCCGGTCACTTCCGGCAGCATGGACAGGGCTTCTTCGCGACAGGCCCGGGCCCGGTCACGATCCACGCTCGATGGCGCCGCGTATTCCTGCACATACAGCCAGCGACCCCCGGCGCCCTCGGGGTCGGCCTGATAGACGTCGATGGCCAGCGCATACTCTGGCATATCGGCGTCGTAGAGGCGGAAGCAGGACACTCGCTCCCGTCGCGCCCAACCGCCGATCTCCTTGAGGTTCTTGCGCAGGCGGTTGGCAAACATCGCCGCGCCCGGCCTCGCGCGCGCCGCCTCGACATCAAACGGCGGCGGGCGTCCAGGCTCTCGTGCGCGGCGAAAACGCCCCGGGTCGACTTCGAAACGCAGCAGCCGGCACTCGATGGGGCCGTTCATCATCAGGTGGCTGCGCGTGGCCTCGATGCCGATGGCCTGCCCGAGCGGCGGGTTGCCGGTGAGCACCGCGGCCCGCCACCCAGGGTAGGCCTCGCGCAGGCGCTCCCCGAGGGTTGCATAGAGTTCGCGCAGGCGCTGCTCGTCGCCGATCCGCTCGCCGTAAGGTGGGTTGGTGGCGAGCAGGCCGGCAGCCCCCGGCGCCGCCGGCAGGCGAGCGAGGTCAAGGCGCCGAAACTGCACGACTGCCGACACTCCGGCGCGCTGGGCGTTGGCCTCGGCCACCTCGATGGCACGGGGGTCGGCATCGAAGCCGAACACCCGTCCTGGTGTGAGTGGTGAGGCTTCCCGGCGGGACCGCGCCTCGTCGAGTAACCGCTCCCAGTTCGCCGGCTGGTGGCCTGCCCAGCGCTCGAAGCCGTGACGCGGCCTGAGCAACCCGGGCGCGATATCGCCGCCCATCAGGGCTGCCTCGATCGGCAGGGTGCCGGACCCGCACATCGGGTCCACGAAGGCGCCGCCTGCGCGGGCGATGGCAGGCCAACCAGACCGCAGCAGCATCGCCGCTGCGAGGTTCTCCCTGAGTGGCGCCGCCACGCCCTGCAGGCGATAGCCGCGACGGTGCAGGCCATCGCCGGCAAAATCGATGGCGAGCGTGGCCTCGCCGCGCTGCACATGGATGGAGAGCCTGAGGTCCGGGCTACGGGTGTCGATATCCG
>JAURMS010000120.1 GCA_030830595.1 Gammaproteobacteria bacterium
GCAGACGATGAGGGCGGTGACCCCGGATTCGATGAGGGCCTCCCAATGACGGGTGCAGGTTTCGAGGTCGAGGGACTGATCCTCGTGCATGTGCGTGACGACCGCCGGAAAAACGCCTGTCCAGGAAGAAGCTGAGTTCATCCCCTTCGATAGAACCATCTTCATCCCATATCTTGGTTGATTTCACCTGCCCCAGCTGCCAATTCAGTCAAAATCAACGCCTTCCCATGAGCGGTTTCTCTGCGGACCATGCCCTCACCGAGGCGCTTTTCGACACCCTGCCTGACGTGGTGTTCTTCCTCAAGGACCGGCACGGGCGCTATGTGAGGGTGAATCAGACCCTGGCGGACCGCTGTGCCGGAGGCGACAAGGCGCGGCTCGTCGGCAGCCTGCCAGGGGAGGTGTTCCCCGCCCCGCTCGCCGCCGGCTACGAACGCCAGGACGCGGCGGTGCTGCGCACGGGCAAACCCGTGGAGCATCAACTCGAACTGCACCTCTAGCCCGGCGGCCGGGCCGGCTGGTGCCTGACCACCAAGCATCCGCTGCGCGATGCGCGCGGCGAGATCATCGGTCTCGCCGGCATTTCACGGGATCTCAATGCGCCCGCGGAGAATGCGCCGGGATTTCAGGAGCTGGCGACCGCCCTGCACTTCATGAAGCGCCATTTTCACGAGGCCCTGCACATGGAGGAAATTGCCAGACAGGCGGGTCTCAGCCTGCATCAGTTCGAGAGCCGCGTGCGCCGGCTGTTTCAGATGAGCCCGATGCAGCTGCTCCACAAGCTGCGCCTCGACGAGGGCATCCGGCTCCTGCGCGACACCGATGCCCCGCTGGCCGAGATCGCCCTGCGCACCGGCTGGTGCGACCAAAGCGCCTTCACCCGACATTTCAGCCGCTGCACCGGTCTCTCGCCAGGCCGCTACCGGCAACTGCACCGCGCCGCCTAGGGCCGGATCGATCCGAGGCCCCGCCCTGGCAAGGGCACCTTAGCGTCTTTCGCCAGCCTCTGGGGACGCTCCCCAAACCGCCAGAACGACGGCCAGGAACCCCATACTCATGGTTCCGCCTAAAAAAAGAGCGCATGAGTGCATTTTTCTCTGGCCTAGGTCGCGTTCTTTTTGTAGGTTGTTTTTGCAGTCTGAATCCACCCTTATGAAAACGTTCCTCACCACCCTCCTCGTCTCCTCCCTCGGCCTGGCCCTGCTGGCGGAGCCCGCCCCGAAGAAAACCGCGCCGGCCAAGCCCGCCGAACCGCCGGCGGCCGCCCGCAAGGCGGTCGAACCGCTGACGCCCACCGAAAAAACCAAGCTGCTGAAGCTGCTCAATGAGGGCGACACCGACGCGCTGACCGCCCTGCCGGGCATTGGCGAGGGCCGGGCGGCCGCCATCCAGAAGGCGCGGCCCTTCGCCGATCCCGCCGAACTGGCGGAGGTGGACGGAGTCGGCCTGGCCACGCTGGGCGGTCTGGTTGCCCACGCCAAGGCCGGCTTCCCGGCGGCCACCGTCGCCAAGGCCGCCAGCGCCCCGGCCAAGAAAAAGGCCGCCCCGACGGAATCGACCCCGCCGGCCAAGAAAAAGAAGAAGGCGACGGACTGATCGCCGGGAACCGCGGGCCGTGCTTGACGCGCGGCCCGCTTGTCCGTCAAGGTGGGGCATGACCCATCGACGCAGCCATCGCTGCCGCATTGTCCTCACCGGCGGCCCGGGCGGCGGCAAGACCACCGCCGCCGACCTCTTCCGCCGCGAGATCGGCGAGCGGGTCATCCTGGTCCCGGAGGCGGCCACCCTCATCTTCAGCGGTGGCTTTCCGCGTGTCCACGAACCGCACGCGGTGCATGCCGCCCAGCGCGCGATCTACCACGTTCAGCGCAACCTTGAGGATGTCCAGGCGGCGCGGTTTCCTGATCGCGTCCTGCTCTGCGACCGCGGCACGGTCGATGGCGCCGCCTACTGGCCGGGCGAACCCTCCGGCTTCTTCAGCGACCTCGGCACGACGATGCAGGCTGAACTCGCCCGCTACGACGCCGTCATCTTCTTCGAGAGCGCCGCCGTCGGCGGCATGGCCATCGAGGGCGGCAACCCGACGCGGATCGAAAACCTCGAGGAAGCCGTCGAACTCGACCGCCGCCTGCGCACCCTATGGAGCAAGCACCCGCGCTTCTTCCTGGTGCCGCACAACGCCTCCTTCTTCAAAAAAATCTCCTTCGGCCTCGCCGTGCTCGAGGGCGTGGTCAGCAACCTCAACGGTGCCGCCAAGGCCGCCACCCCTCGCAAGGGCCGCAAGGTCAGGGGTTCTCGGGATTGAACTGCGCGCGCAGCAGGCCGTCGCTGCCGCGCGGCCACCAGGCGCCGTCCTCCACCCACTCGCGCAGGGCGCCGATCTCGTCATCGGTGAGCGACACGTCCAACCGTGGCATGAGCTTGGGATGCGTGCCGCCGCGGGCGACCGAGCGAATGATGAGGCTGGCGTCGGGCTGGCCCGGCACCAGAAAGGCGCTGCCGTCCGGCCGGCGCTGAAACGCGCCGCCGTTGCGGTGTTCGAGCGACAGCCCCGCGGGCGGGGTCGGGCCGCTGTGGCAGCGCAGGCACTGGCGTTCCAGCACCGGCTTCACCTCGGTGAAAAAGTAGCGCCGCGCCTCCGGCTCGGGCGACATCTGGCAGGCGCCCAGGGCGAGCGCGGCGGCGAGGGGAAGCAATCGGTTCATGGCTTGGTCCAAAGCAACGCCAGGAAGAGCGGGAATTCCTTCCGCGCTCGGTTTTCCGCCTTCGCCTTCGGCCCGGGCTGGCTCTCCTTGTGCGAATGCCACTCCTGCAGGCCCGCCAGGTGCAGGCCGGCGCGGAAACCGGCCGCCGTCAGGCTCTCCAGGCTGCGGTGAAAGCTGATCGTGCTCTCGCTGTCGGCCTTGCCCGGGTGAATCGTGATCGGCA
>JAURMS010000121.1 GCA_030830595.1 Gammaproteobacteria bacterium
CCCTGGAGACTTACCAGACCCTGCTGGGGGCGACGCGTCCGCTGGGCTGTGCCTACCTGCACGTCATCGCCTCGCCGGTCGCGGATCTCGACGCCTTTGCCCTCGCCCGCACGCATCACCCGGGCATGCTGATCGTGAACGATGGCTTCGATCCACAGTCTGCCGCAGCGGCGGTGCAGGCCGGGCGAGGCGACGCAGTCTCTTTCGGGCGTCACTACATCGCCAACCCCGACCTCGTGGAGCGCATTGCCTCGGGCGCGCCGCTGGCGAGTTTCGATCGCAAGACGCTCTACACGCCTGGGGCCGCAGGCTACACCGACTATCCAGCCTGGGTCCCTGCCTGAGAAGCTGGCTGCCATCATCCTGCCTGGTACTGGCCGCCTGGCTGACGGTGGCTTTGCCCGCCCCTGCAGAGATGGCCCAATCGGCATGGCTGCAACCGGAACGACGGGCCGCGGCGCGCGCGGCCCTCTATCGCGAACATGCCTTCCTGAGGCAGGCCGTCGGCAAGGTCGGCGGTTTCGGCAACCCGATATCGCTGGCGATCGCCAACCACATGTACAGCCGAACGGACGCGGCGGCACTCGAAGATGCGGCAGCGAAACTGCTGATCGAACCTCAGGGACCCGGCACCTGGCTGCTGCGCTTCCCGTGGGTCAACGTGGTCGTCTTCGAGACCCGCGCCGGGCTGGTGCTGGTGGACAGCGGCTACGCACCGGCTGGTCCCGCGCTCAGGGATACCCTGCGCCAGCTGAGCGACAAGCCGGTGCACACGATCATCTACACCCATCACCACATCGACCACATGCTGGGCGCCTGGGCGCTGCTGGAAGCCGGCGAGCGTCCGCAGATCGTCGCCACCGCGGAACTGGCCGAGGAGGTGCGGCGGGACATCGCCAGCCGCGGCCTTACCGCCCGCCTCAACAACCAGGCCCTCGCGGACTTTCCGCGCGACGTCGCCGAACTGCCGATGCCGACGCGCACCTTCCACGACCGGCTCGAACTCGAGATCGGCGACGATCGCTTCGTGCTGACCCACGCGCCGGGCGAAACGGCCGACCAACTCTGGGTGCACGTGCCCTCGCGGCAGCTGGTGGTGATGGCCGACTACTTCCAGCCCTTCCTGCCCAACGCCGGCAACGGCAAGCGTCGCCAGCGCTACGTCGAAAGCTGGGCCAGGGCCTTGCGTGAGATGGCCGGTCTCGCCCCGGAACGGGCGCTGCCCATGCACGGACCCGCCATCCTGGGGAGCGAAGAGATCACGAGGCGCCTGACCGGGCAGGCCCGGATGCTCGAAACGATTGCCACCCAGACGCTCGACGCCCTCAACGCGGGCGTGCGGAAGTATGCGGTCGCCGCGAACATCGCGCTGCCGGAAGACCTGGTCGCCAGCCCGGATGCCGCCGAGCTGTACACGACCCCGCGGGATATCGCCCGGACCATGGCCCAGGAATACACCGGTTGGTGGGACGAGCTGCCCTCGGAATGGTCCCCTGCGTCACGCGCCTATCAGGCGCAGGAAATCGTCTACCTGGCAGGCGGCCTCGAGCCGATACTGGCCCGCATCCAGGCCTTGCAGGAGACGGAACCGGTGCTGGCCTGCCATCTTGCCGACTGGGCCTGGCTGGCTGCACCGAACAACGCCAGCGTGCTGAACACCGCTATCGACGCCTGGCTGGAGCGCCTCAGGCGCCTGGAGATTCCCACCCAGGAAGCGGTGGAGTACGTCGAGCACCTGGTGACGCTGCGCTTGCAGCTCGAGTCGCTGTCGAGCGGCGCAACGGCGGGATCAGCCGAGGAAACGCGGCCGCCGATCCGTCCAGGGTCGTAGACGCTCGAGGTCGGCAGCGAGGCCCAGCAGGGTAGCGTCTGCGGCGTATCGACCCAGGAACATCACGCCAACGGGCAGGCCCTCCGCGCTCATGTGCAGCGGCACGGAGATCGCCGGCTGGCCGGTGACGTTGGCCAGCGATGCATAGGGGGAGAACTGGGTCACCGCGATCGCGTACTCCTGGAAATTCTTCGGCGACAGGCCGAGCACCCCGAGCGGCAGGGGCGGGCTCGCCAGCGTCGGCGACAGCAACAGGTCCCAGGACTCGAAGAAAGCGGCCGACTGACGGGCCGTCTCGTCCAGCGTGTCGCAGGCCCTGGCGTAGGTGATGGCATCGATCTTGAGGGCAGACTGGGCGATGTACCAGGTCACGGTCTCGACATCGGCTTCCGTGCAGGGGCGACCCAGTTGCGCCTCACGCGTCCGGATGGAAGCCAGCGTCTGCACCGCCAGGATGACGCCGAAGGCATCCAGGTAGGCTTTGGCGTCGATCCGGGGCGTGGCGTCGATCACCTCGTGGCCGAGTTCTCGACACAGCGCCGCGGCTTCATCCACCGCCTGCTCACAGGCTGGATCCACCGGGGTCCCCTGCAGCGGCGCACGCAGGCGAGCGATGCGCAGTGGCCGGGATGAGCCCTCGCGCGTCGCCGCGAGATAAGTACCCGGAGGCGGTGCAGCCAGGGCGGCGGCGCCCGCCTCGGGGCCCGCCACCGCATCGAGCAGTCGCGCGGCGTCTCGTGCGCTGCGAGTAACAGCGAAATGGGTGCTGAGCCCACCCCAGCCTGAATATCTGCGGATGGGGAAAGGGACCAGGCCACGCGAGGGCTTGAGCCCGAGCAAACCACAACAGGAAGCCGGAATGCGGATGGAGCCACCGCCATCGCTGGCATGCGCGATCGGCACCATGCCCGCGGCGACCGCCGCGGCAGACCCGCCTGACGAACCACCGGCCACGCGGCCGAGCTTCCAGGGGTTGTGCACGTCTCCGTTCTGGAGTGACTCGGTGGTGGTGGTCAGGCCGAGCTCGGGACTCGCCGTCTTGCCGAGGATGACGAGCCCGGCGCGCCGGAACCGACGCACCAGTTCACCTTCGTAGTCGTAACGCAAGCCGGCAAAGAAGCGGCTGCCGTTGGTGACCTCGGTACCCTCCATTGCCACCCACAGGTCCTTGAGCAGGAAGGGGACGCCGGCAAAGGGGGCGTTACGATCAAGGCCTGCCAGCGAAGCACGCGCGAGGTCGTAGTGCCGGAGCGTCACCGCATTGATGACGGGGTTCAGGCGCTCAATGCGGCCGATGGCGCGCTCCAGCAGTTCCGCCGGACCCAGCTCGCCGCGTCGCACCAGTTCGGCCAGGCCGCTGGCATCCAGCTGATCGAGCTCGTCCCAAGGCGCGTCGATGGTGCCATTTGCCGAGGCGGGATTCGCCACGCCAGCGAGTCCAGCCAGCCCAGCGGCGATGCCGCCGACAAATTCCCGCCGCGTGATGTCTGCCGCCATGCGCTCACCTCACCTTGATACTGGGCGCTGCGGCGTCGCGCCGCATGCGCTTGATGAACTCGTCCAGCGGCGCTGGCTCGGCGACATCGGCCTCGGGCGGGCCGCCGCGCGCCCAGAACTCCTGCCAGCTGGGAAACAAGGCGTGATAGCCCCCGTCGTAGGGCTCGACCCCGGGCCAGCGCATCTTGTGCTCGCCCAGCGGCGGCTTGTTGAGGTCGGTGGCATACCAGTAAAGGGGCAGGCGACGCCGGAAATACCAGCGGCCATCGCGCCGCTCGTAATCGTCGACGTACATCATCTGCATGATGACCCACTCGGTCGCGGTCTCGTGCTCGTTCTTCGAGTACACCACGCCGCGGGCATGGTCGGCGTCCTCGAATTCGATGATGTGGTTGCCGATGTGGTGCGAGGTGCCGGTGAACTGGACCCGCATGGTCTCGTCCAGCCAGTCGCGCAGGGCGCGTCGTCCTCGCTGGTCGCGGCCCACCCGCACGTCGTCGACGAACAGGCCGGCGAGGGCATCCATATCGCGCATGTCGAGGGCCAGGCCATAGCGGGCCGGCAGCTGGCGAATTTCCTCAGTCGATTCCAGGCGGTCGAGGCGCGCCTCGATGGACTGTGGGCGGGACATGAGCTCGAACCCCCTTCGAACGTTCAACTGCGTAAATATAGTCCACCATTTCTACGAATTGGTAATAAAATGCTGTGGAAACTTGCGGTTTTTCGCAGCATTTGGGTGGGGGCATGACCAGCAGGATCAACGCAGCACTGATCGGTTCCGGCAACATTGGCACCGACCTCATGATGAAGGCACTCCGGAGCGAGGCCATCAACCCGGTCTGGATGGTAGGCATCGATCCAGCCTCGGATGGCATCGCCCGGGCTCGCTCCCATGGCCTCAAGACCACCAGCGACGGGGTGGATGGATTGCTCTCGCACATCGCCGAGGACAACATCCGCATCGCCTTCGATGCCACTTCGGCCTATGTGCATCACGAGAAT
This sequence comes from Gammaproteobacteria bacterium, assembly GCA_030830595.1. GTDB lineage: Bacteria > Pseudomonadota > Gammaproteobacteria > Steroidobacterales > Steroidobacteraceae > SG8-30. Next base: position 4,331 of record JAURMS010000121.1, read on the forward strand.
GCCCGCAAGCTGCGCGAGGCCGGCGTGGTGGTGATCGACCTGACGCCCGCGGCCATCGGCCCCTTCTGCGTCCCGCCGGTGAACCTCGCCGAGCACGCCGGGCGGCGTGAAATGAACGTCAACATGGTGACCTGCGGCGGACAGGCCACCATTCCCATGGTCGCGGCCGTGTCACGCGTCCAGCCGGTCGAGTATGCCGAGATCGTCGCCACCGTAGCCTCGCGCTCGGCCGGTCCCGGCACCCGCAAGAACATCGACGAGTTCACCCGCACCACCTCCCGCGGTATCGAGGTGGTGGGCGGCGCGCGTCGGGGCAAGGCGATCATCATCCTGAACCCGGCCGAGCCGCCGCTGATCATGCGCGACACGGTGCACTGCCTGACGGTCGATGAACCGAACCAGGCTGCGATCACCGAGTCCGTCCAGCGCATGATCGCCGAGGTCCAGCACTACGTGCCAGGCTACACGCTGAAGAACGGCCCCGTGTTCGACGGCAAGCGCGTGTCGATCTA
>JAURMS010000122.1 GCA_030830595.1 Gammaproteobacteria bacterium
GTGTTCACCTTGCGGGTGAACACCGGATAGCCCTGCAGGCCACGCTCCTGGGCGCGCTTGATCTCGGAATCCCAGTAGGCGCCCTTGACCAGCCTGACGTTCAGGCGACGGCCGGTGGCGTTCGACTGGGCGTCCAGCCAGTCGAGCACGGCCAAGGCGCGCTTCTGGTAAGCCTGCACCGCCAACCCCAACCCGTCCCAATCACCCAGGGCGGGCGAGCGCAGCAGGCGCTCGACCAATTCCAGGGACAGGGTCAGGCGATCCGCTTCCTCGGCATCGACGGTCAGCGGCACACCGAGCCGGGCGGCACGCAGGGCGAGATCCTCCAGCCGCGCACCGAGGGCATCCAGCACGTCCTCCCGATGCGCACGCTCGTAGCGCGGATAGAGTGCCGACAGTTTCACCGAGATGGAGGGGCGATCCTCCACCGCAGCTGTCGAGCGGGCCACCACGGCGCCGATGGCATCGATCGCCGCAGCATAGGCAGCATGGTAACGCTCGGCATCCAGAGCGGTGAGGGCCGCTTCACCGAGCATGTCAAAGGTATGCCGGTAGCGGCGTTCACGACCGGCGCGCTGCAGCGCCGAGCCGATATCGCGCCCCATCACGAACTGATGGCCCATGATCTTCATGGCCTGGCGGAAGGCCGCACGCACCACTGGCTCGCCAAGCCGTCCGGCGAGACGCTGGACAAATGAGGCCGGCTCACGCAGGTCGTCGAGTTCGGGCCGGATCAGCCGGCCGGTCAGCAGCAAACCCCAGGTGGAGGCATTGACGAACAGCGACTCTGCCTCGCCGAGGTGCTCTGCCCAGTCCCCCGAGGCAATCTTGTCGGCAATGAGCCGGTCGGCGGTCACGTCGTCCGGAATCCTGAGCAACGCCTCCGCCAGGCACATCAGGACCACGCCCTCCCTGGACGCTAGGTCGTACTCCTGCAGGAACGCCTCGATCCCGGCTGCACCGGCGCGCTCGCGCCTGACGGTCTCGACCAAAGCCGAGGCGGCGGCCGCGACGGCCTCGGTGTCCGCGGGTGACAGCCGCACCTCACCCATCAGGGCCATGACCGTGCTGGCCTCGTCGGCCAGGAAATGCGGATTCACGGCCCGCTCGACCTCGCCTGTCGGCACCTCGCCACCGGGAAACAGGAAGGCATTCATGTTCCACGCTCCTCGCGCGCCTGCCGATAGTCCGCAAGAATGCGCGCGTGGTCGAAGGCCAGCAACGGCAGCTGGTCGAGGCCCGTGACCAGGACGCGGGCCGCATCATCGCCGGCGCAGGGCTGCCCGCTGGCTTCCGCCCGGTACACGATCGAGACGGTATGTCCCCGGGGATCGCGCTGCGGATCCGAGTACACGCCCAAGAGACCGGTCAGGCGCACCTCGAGACCTGTCTCCTCCCTCGCCTCGCGCACGGCTGCCGCCTCGACCGTCTCACCGATGTCCACGAATCCGCCCGGCAAGGCGTAACCCGGGGGCGGGTGGGCGCGTTCGATCAGCACGATGGGATGGCCCGGCCGGTCCTTCATCGCGATGACGACGTCGACCGTCAGGGCGGGGGTTGCGGGGCGAACCATGGCCTATTCTAGCGCGCCGGATGGGGGCCTCAGCCCCCGGCGGCTTCGGCCTTGAGGCGGCGTGCCTCGGCCGGGCCGAGGTAGCGTTCGATGGCCATTCGTGACAGATAGATGATTGGAATCAGCAGGATGGCCATCAACAGCTTGTAGCCGTAATTCACGGTCCCGACCGCCAGGAACAGGTCGATGGGCCACTGCTGCGGGCCTAGTACGAAGGCGATGTAGAGCACCACGAAACTGTCCACCAACTGCGAGACGGCGGTCGAGGCGGTCGCCCGGAGCCAGATGAAGCGCTCGCCGCTCAGCTTGCGGATGCGATGGAACACGTTGACGTCGATCAACTGCCCGATCAGGAAGGCCGTGATCGACCCCGCAATGGTCCACAGGCCCTGCCCAAAGGTCACGGCGAAAGCGGCCTGCATGTCAGGCACCCCGCGGTCCGCAGACACCGTCACCCACCAGGCGGCCGGGGCCAGGTGAATGGCCAGGAAGGCGAACAGGAAGGCGTAGCTGATGAGCCCAACCGCCATCCAGGAAATGAACCGCACCCCGCGGACACCGAAATACTCGTTGATGATATCGGTCATGATGAAGACGATCGGCCAGAGCATCACGCCAGCGGTGAACGACAGGGATCCCGACTGGCCGAACAGCCTCCAGTCGAAGGGCGGCAGGCCGAGCGTGTCTTCCAGCGCGAAGATCTTCACACCCACGAACTCGGCGATGAGCGCGTTGGTGACGAACAGGGCGGACAGGACCAGGAACAGGCGCGTAGGACGCTGACTGATCGAGAACATTGTTACTCCCCCTCAGGACGCGCCAGTATGCACCTGCAGGACCCGCTCACTCAATCGACTCCCCGCGCCTGATCTTCATCAGGTCGCGGCGCGTGTGCTTGTCGGGCCGGCCGTCGGTCTGGGGCGTGGCCAGCCGCGCCAGCCGGCGCAACTCGGCGGCGCGCTCCCGGCGCTGGATGCTGGCTTCGGTCTCGAGATAGCAGGTTCGCGCAACGCTGGCCGATCCGCGGCGATCGGGCAGTTCGAGCACGTCGATGCTGACCGCATCGGCACCGATACTGATATCGAGACGATCGCCCACCATCACGGCTCTGGAAGCCTTCACGCGCTGGCCGTTGAGGTGCACGCGCCCGCCGGCGACGGCCTCAGTGGCCAGGGAGCGTGTGCGGAAGAAGCGGGCGTGCCAAAGCCACTTGTCGAGCCTCAGCGCCGCATCAGGTTTATACTTTGCCTCTGCCATCAGGTGATGCTTCCATGGATCCGGCTCTTCTGGACAGGCTTTACGCGCAGCACGATTCGCTCGACCAATCGGGATTGTACAAGCGCGAAAGGGTCATCGCCTCCGGCCAGGGCGGTACGGTACGCCTTGCCGACGGGCGCGAAGTCCTGAACCTCTGCGGCAACAACTACTTGGGTCTCGCCAACCATCCGCTGCTGCGTGAGGCGGCCCACCGTGCCATCAATCGCTA
>JAURMS010000123.1 GCA_030830595.1 Gammaproteobacteria bacterium
CGCCGACACCAGAAAGTGATCGAGGAGGCCCCCGCACCCGGATTGGCGCCGGCACTGCGCGCGGGGCTCGCCGATGCGGCGGTGCGCGTGGCCCGCGCGGCGCGATACGTCAATGCAGGCACGGTGGAGTTCGTGGTCGCGCCCGATGGGCGGTTCTACTTCCTGGAAATGAACACGAGGCTGCAGGTGGAGCACCCGGTGACCGAACAGGTCACGGGCCTCGACCTGGTCGAGTGGCAGCTGCGGGTGGCTGCCGGTGAGCCCCTGCCACGTGGACAGGACGCGCTGAGCCTCACCGGCCACGCCATCGAGGTACGCCTGTGCAGTGAAGACCCGAACAAGGGGTTCCTGCCCTCGACAGGCCTGATCACCCAATGGGTCACGCCCCCGGCGGAGGCCACGTGGCGCGTTGAGCAGGGGGTGGAGAGCGGAGACCGCATCACGCCCTTCTACGATTCGTTGGCCGCCAAGCTGGTCGCCAGCGGTCGTGACCGTGCGGAGGCGTTGTCACGGCTGCAGCGCGGGCTGGACGAAACCGCCGTGTTCGGCGTGTCCACCAACCTTGCCCTGCTCAGGCGGGTCTGCGCGCATCCCGACTTTGCTGCGGTCGCCGTCGACACCACCTGGCTGGACCGCCACCTCGAGGCGCTCACCGCGCCGCCGGCCACGCCGGATCCTCACCTGTTGCTGGCTCTCGCCGACTGGTGCCTGCCCGTTGGGCCGGAGGTCGGCCAGGATCACTCGCCATGGGCGATGAGCGACGGCTGGCGACTGGACGGAGTCGGCCGGCGCACCGCAGCGCTGGAGGGTAACCCCGGCCTGCGCCTGGTGATCCAGCGACGCAATCACCGGCTGGAGGTCGTCGTTGGCAGCCTGCGCCTTATCGGAGAGGTCCAGGAGGGTCACCGGGGCCTGCGACGTGTGACCTGCGCAGGGGAGACCCGGGACGTGTTCCTCTGCGGGCACGGCGCGCAGGTCGCCTTGGGCGGCACGGCCGGCGGCCCATGGCGTCTTGGCTCGCCGTGGCCCCTGCCCGCCTCGTCTGCCGAGGCGGAACGCAACCCCACCTCGCCCCTGCCCGGACGGGTCGTGGCCGTCCAGGCGCGACTGGGCGAAGAGGTCATGGCCGGGCAGGCACTCGCCGTCGTCGAGGGCATGAAAATTCAGCACACGGTAAGGGCCGGACTCGCGGGCCGCATCACTCGCTCGTACGTCGCGGAAGGCGATGCGGTGGAAGCGGAGCAGGTTCTGTTCGAGATCTCCCCCGCCTGAGTGGCGGTTGTGTTGCGCTGCAATAAGAGCTACCTTTCGGCGCCGCCGGGCATCGGTTCCGGCAACGCTCATCAACTGACAGAAAGGTCCCACCTGCCATGAATCTCCAGAAAAAAGTGGTTGCCATCACCGGCGGCGGACGCGGCCTGGGCCGCGCCACGGCACTTGCCTTCGCCGCCCGCGGCAGTGACATCGCCCTGCTCGACCTGAATGCGGCGGACCTCGAGGAGACCCGCAAGCTGGTGGAAGCACAGGGTGTGCGTGCCTACACCCATGTGACCAACGTGGCCCTGGAGTCGGACGTCACCGCTGCCCTGGACGGCGTCATCGCCGAACTGGGCCAGCTCGATGTCCTGGTCAACAACGCCGGCATCACCCGCGATGCCATGCTGGTGAAGGTCAAGGACGGCGAGGTGGTTGGCAAGATGTCGATCGAACAGTGGAACGCCGTGATCGGCGTGAACCTCACGGGTGTGTTCCTCTGCGGGCGCGAGGCCGCGGAGCGCATGATTCGCGCCGGCAAGGGTGGAGTGATCATCAACATCAGTTCGATCTCGGCCGACGGCAACCTAGGTCAGACCAACTACTCCGCGGCCAAGGCCGGCGTCGCTTCCATGACCGTGGTCTGGGCCAAGGAACTCGCCCGCTTCGGGATCCGCTGCGGGGCCATCGCTCCCGGCTTCTGCGCGACCGACATCCTCTCGGCCATGAAGCCGGAAGTCCTGGAAAAGGTGGTGGCGCCGGTGCCGCTCAAGCGGCTTGGCGAGCCGGCAGAAATCGCTCACACTGCGATTTACATCGCCGAGAATGATTTCTTCACCGGCAGGATGATCTACTGCGACGGCGGCATGAGGTTCTAATGAAACGATTGTTCCTTCTGATTGCACCCTGGCTGCTGGCGGCCTGCGCCAGCACCGGCGGTCCCACGCAACCGGCTGGCGAGGCGACTGCGCCCGCCGGCGAGCCGGCTGCGCCGAGCGGGCTGTCCATACCGGTGGAGTACTACCGATTGGACAATGGCCTGCGGGTGGTGCTCTCCAGGGACACCGCCATCCCCACCGTGACGGTGGGGGTGTATTACCACATCGGCTTTCGCATCGAGCCGCGGGACCGCACAGGCTTTGCGCACCTGTTCGAGCACATGATGTTCCAGGGCTCCGCCAACCTGGGGAAGATGGAGTTCATCCGCCTCGTGCAGGGTAACGGCGGGGTATTGAACGGCTCGACGCGCTTCGACTACACCAACTATTACCAGATCGTGCCTGCCCACACGCTGGAAACCATCCTGTGGGCCGAAGCCGACCGCATGCGTGGCCTCGACATCACCCAGGACAACTTGACCAACCAGCAGGGAGTGGTCAAGAACGAGGTCAAGGTGAACGTACTGAACCGCCCCTACGGCGGCTTTCCGTGGCTGACCCTGCCCCAGTACGCCAACACCAACTGGTACAACGCCCACAATTTTTACGGCGACCTCGACGATCTCGATGCAGCCACGCTCGAGGACGTGCAGTCCTTCTTCGACACCTATTACACGCCCTCGAATGCCGTGCTGGTACTCGCCGGTGACTTCGAGACAGCCGCGGCGCGAGACTGGATCGAGCGCTACTTTGGCAGCATTCCGGGTCGTGAACCGGTGGCCCTGCCGGACATCAGCGAGCCCCGGCAGGAGGCAGAGCGGCGGCACGCCTATACGGATGCGCTGGCACCCCGTCCGGGACTGGCCGTTGGTTGGCATGTGCCGGAACGAGGCACCGACCAGCATTTCGCCTTTGGCTTGCTCGACCAGATCCTTCTGCAGGGCGAGGACAGCGCCCTGTGGCAGAAGCTGGTGCAGCAGCGTGGCTACAGCGACTCGGTGGGCGGCGGCATCAACCTGCTCGGCAACATGTTCAATTACGACGGTCCCATGCTCTGGACAGTCTCGCTGATCCATGACAACGCCGTGCCGGCAGACCAGATCGTGGCCGACATCGACGCCGAGATTGCCCGCCTGGCGGAGGTTCCCCCTTCTCAGGACGTGCTGGATCGTGCACTGACCAAGCTGCGCGCCGACCTCTACGGCGTGGCGGGGTCGAGCACCCGCTTCGGCCTGGTCGACCTGCTGGCCAGTTTCGCCCTGTTCGACGACAACCCGGCACTGGTCAACTCGCTGGAATCGCGCTTTCGCGCCGTGCCGCCGGAGTTGATCTCGACCGTGGCCCGTGAATACCTGAGGCCCGGCAACCGGACCATCCTCGAATTGCAGCCGGCGGAGTCCGCCGAGGGAGAGCAGCCATGACCCGCCTGCTGTCGGCCCTGACGCTTGCCTGCCTGCTGTGGCCACTCACCGGGGCCTCACGCGAACTCCCTCCCGCACCGGGAACGCCGAAGCCCTTTGAGTTGCCGGAGAAAGACACCGTCACGCTGGACAATGGCCTGCGCCTGACTTTCCTTGAGTACGGCAGCGTGCCCCTGGTCACCCTGCAGGCGGTCATTCGCACGGGTGCCATCGACGACGACGGCCAGACCTGGATCGATGACCTCGTGGCCGACATGCTCAAGGAGGGCACGACCCACCGCAGCGCCGAGGCGATCGCCCGTGAAGCGGCAGACATGGGCGGCAGCGTGTCGACCGGCTCCGGCGCCGAGCAAGGATTTGTGGACGTGTCGGTGCTGTCGGAGAACGCTGTCGAGGCCGCCGGCCTGCTGGCGGACGTGCTCAGGAACCCGTCCTTCCCAGCCAGTGAATTGCCGAGGCTGGTCGCCAACTACGAACGCAACCTGAGTGTTGCGCGCCGCCAGCCAGGGAGCCTCGCGGCCGAAGCCATGGCGAGGCTGGTCTATGGGGACCATCCTTTCGGTCGCAGCTTTCCGGAGGACGGACAGCTCGCCGGATACACCATCGAGGATCTCAAGGCCTTTTACGAGGCCCAGTACGGTGCGGCCAGGACTCATGTCTTCGTAGCCGGCCGCTTCGATCGACCGGCGCTGCAGGCAGCGCTGACCGAGGCGCTCGCCGACTGGCGTACCGGGCCGGCCCCGACCAACCGGCCGCCCGCAGCCAGCGAAGCGCAGCAGCTGGAGTTCGTCGCCCGCCCCGCTGCACCGCAGTCATCGCTGCGCATGGCGGTTCGCGGTCCGAGTCCCGGGCATCCCGACTGGATTGCAGCCAGCGTTATGAATTCCCTGCTGGGGGGCTCGTTTGCCTCGCGCATCACCACCAACATCCGCGAGGACAAGGGTTACACCTACTCGCCCAACTCTTCCTTCCAGGCTTTCCGCGAATCCGGTCTGTGGCTGATGTCCGCCGACGTCACCACGGAGCACACCGCGGATTCGCTGAGGGAAATCTACTCGGAAATCGATCGCCTGCAGCGTGAGGCACCCAGTGCCGAGGAGCTGGATGCAATCAAGAATTACCGGGCCGGGATTTTCGTCGTGCAGAACTCCTCACCGGACGGCGTGCTACGCCAGCTGGCCTTCATGGACCTGCATGGCCTGCCGGACAGCTATCTCGCGGATCTCGTGCGCGAGACCTACGCAGTGACACCGCAGCAGGTGAGCGACATGGCCGCGCGCTGGGTGGTGCCCGAGCGCATGTCGGTGGTGGTCGTAGGAGACCTCGACCAGGTCGAGGCCTCGGTTCGCGACCTGCCCCAGCTGAAGTAAGGCGTCGTCTACATCGAGGCGTAGTTCGGGCCGCCGCCGCCCTCGGGCGTCACCCAGTGGATGTTCTGCCGTGGGTCCTTGATGTCGCAGGTCTTGCAGTGCACGCAGTTCTGGGCGTTGATCTGCAGGCGACGCCCGCCCCCCTCGTCGGGCACGTATTCGTAGACCCCAGCCGGGCAATATCGCGCCTCGGGGCCGTCGAACAGCGCGAGATTGTGCTCAACCGGCACCGACGCCTCGCGCAGCCGCAGGTGCACCGGCTGGTCCTCCTCATGGTTGGTGCTGGAGAGGTAAACCGAGGACAGCCGGTCAAAGGTCAGCACCCCGTCGGGTCGGGGATATTCGATACGCGGCATGCTGGCTGCCGGGCGCAGCGTCTCGTGGTCTGCCCGCCTATGGCGAAGCGTCCACCCGACCATCTTGCCAAGGCCCAGGTCGTTCAGCCACATGTGCAGTCCGCCGTGCAGCGTCCCGGCGAGCATGCCCCACTTGAGTCCGGGCTTCACGTTGCGGACCTTGTGCAGGTCGCGATAGGCCCAAGACCCACGATAGGCCGCCGGATACGCGGACAGGGTGTCCCGGGCACGGCCCTCGGCGAGGGCAGCCGCGGCGGCCTCGGCCGCCAGCATGCCGGTCTTCATGGCGTTGTGTGAGCCCTTGATGCGCGGCAGGTTGACGAACCCGGCACTGCAGCCGACCAGGGCTCCGCCCGGGAACACCAGCTGCGGGACCGACTGCAGGCCGCCCTCATTGATGGCCCGCGCGCCGTAGGCGAGACGCTTGCCGCCGGCGAAGGTGTCGCGGATGGCCGGGTGGGTCTTGAAGCGCTGGAACTCCTCGAACGGCGACAAGTGCGGGTTCTGGTAGCCGAGGTGCACCACGAAACCGACGGAGACCAGGTTGTCGCCAAAGTGATAGAGGAACGAACCGCCCCCGGTGCTGGCGTCCAGGGGCCAGCCCTGGCTGTGCATGACCAGGCCCGGGCGATGGCGCGCGGGATCGACTTCCCATAACTCCTTGAGGCCGATGCCGTAGACCTGGGGATCCACCCCCTTGCGGAGGTCAAACTGCTGCATCAACTGCTGGGACAGGGACCCGCGGCAACCCTCGGCAAACAGCGTGTAGCGAGCGTGCAATTCCATGCCGGGCTGGTAGCCGTCCTTGGGCTGGCCGTCCCGGCCGATGCCCATGTCACCGGTGGCCACGCCCTTGACGGCGCCCGCTTCGTCGAACAGCACCTCCGCCGCGGCAAAACCCGGATAGATCTCCACACCCAGTTCCTCGGCGCGCTGTGCCAGCCAGCGTGTCAGCTTGCCAAGGCTCGCAATGTACATGCCATGGTTGTTCATCAGCGGCGGCAGCGTCCAGTTGGGGATCCGCCAGGCCGAGCGCTGCCCCAGCACCAGGAAGCGGTCTTCGCTGACCGGCGTCTCCAGCGGAGCGCCTTCCGCCTGCCAGTCCGGGAACAACTCACCCAGCGCGATGGGGTCGATCACTGCACCAGAGAGGATGTGGGCGCCGACCTCGGAGCCCTTCTCGAGGACACAGACGCTCAACTCCCTGCCCTGTCCGGCAGCCACCTGCTTCGCCCGAATCGCTGCGGCCAGCCCCGAGGGCCCCGCGCCCACGATCACCAGGTCGAATTCCATTGCCTCCCGTTCCATGCCTGTGTCCCGTCGTGTCTGCTGATGGCATCATTGTAGCGAATGAACACCCATGACCCCATCTGGCAACCCACGCCACTGCGGATCGCCGATGCCAACCTGACCCGTTACCTGGCACACCGGACCCAGATCGACCCGTCGATCGGTGACTATGCGGCGCTATGGCAATGGTCGGTGGATGATCCAGAGGCCTTCTGGCTGGACTGGCTGGCCTACTCCGGAGTCATCCACGAGGGCAGCCTCCAGCCGGTGCTGGTGGATCGCGAGCGCATGCCTGGTGCCCGCTGGTTCCCGGCGCTCAGGCTGAACTACGCAGAAAACCTCCTGCGTCGGAGCGGCCCCGAGCCGGCGCTCGTCTTCTGCAACGAGGGCGGTGAACGGCGGGAGGTCTCCTGGGACCGCCTGCGTGCGGAAGTCGGCCGGGTCGCGGCAGGGCTCAGGGCGAGCGGCGTCGTCGCCGGCGACGTGGTGGCGGGCTTCATGCCCAACCTCCCGGAAACCATCATCGCCATGCTGGCCAGCGCCAGCATCGGCGCCACGTGGACCTCCTGCTCACCCGACTTCGGCCTGCAGGGCGTGCTGGATCGCTTCGGTCAGGTGCATCCCCGGGTGCTGTTCACCGCGGACGGCTACCTGTATGGGGGAAAGCGGCACGATTCCCTCGGCAGGGCTGCCGAGATCGCCGCAAAGGTAGAGTCGATCAGGCAGGTCGTGGTGGTCAGTTACTCGGGCAGCGAATCACCCACGCCGCCGCTGGGCGTAGGCTGGGACAGCTACGGCACCCCGGGTGCGGAGCCTGAATACCGCAGGCTGGCATTCGATCACCCGCTGTTCGTGATGTATTCCTCGGGCACCACCGGCGTACCCAAGTGTATCGTCCACGGCGCAGGTGGCACCCTGCTACAGCACCTCAAGGAACATCAGCTGCACTGCGACGTGAAGCCAGCCGACCGGCTGTTCTTCTTCACCACCTGCGGCTGGATGATGTGGAACTGGCTGGCCGGCGCGCTGGGCTCGGGCGCTACCCTGATGCTGTACGAGGGTTCGCCCTTTCATCCCGGCCCGGAAGTGCTCTGGAACATGGCCAGTGCCGAAGGCATCACGCTCTTCGGCACCAGCCCCCGCTACCTGGCAGCGCTCGAGAAGGCTGGCTACCGCCCCCTCGAGCATGGCAGCCTCGCCCGCTTGCGCACGGTCTTCTCCACCGGCTCGCCGCTCGCACCAGAGCAGTACGATTTTGTCCACGACGCCATCGGTCGCGAGGTGCAACTGGCCTCCATCACCGGTGGCACCGACATCATCAGCTGCTTCGCGCTGGGCAATCCGCTGCTGCCCGTCTACCGGGGCGAGATCCAGTGCCGCGGGCTGGGAATGCGGGTCGAGGTCTGGAACGAGGCTGGCCAGTCGGTGGTCGATGAACAGGGTGAACTGGTCTGCACCTTCCCGTTCCCGTCGATGCCGGTGGGGTTCTGGGATGACCTGGAGGGCAGCCGCTACCGGGCCGCCTACTTCGAGCGCTTCCCGGGAGTCTGGCACCACGGCGACTATGCGCGGCTCACGTCCCGCGGCGGGCTGGTCGTGCTGGGTCGCTCCGATGCAGTGCTCAACCCGGGCGGGGTGCGCATCGGCACCGCAGAGATCTATCGGCAGGTGGAGCTGTTGCCCGAGGTGCTGGAAAGCGTGGTCATCGGCCAGCAGTGGGAGGGAGACGTGCGGGTGGTGCTGTTCGTACGCCTGCGCGACGGGCTGACACTCGACGAGGCACTGACGGGACGCATCCGCGAGCAGGTCAGGCGCAACACCACGCCGCGGCACGTCCCGGCACGCGTCCTGCAGGTTGAAGACGTGCCCCGGACCCGCAGCGGCAAGATTGTGGAAATCGCCGTACGCGACGCAGTCCA
>JAURMS010000124.1 GCA_030830595.1 Gammaproteobacteria bacterium
AGCGACACATCTGTCGAGTGCATGACACTGCCTCCGTCTGGCGTGATTCCCGGGATCACGGTGAGCACTCCCCGGAACTGACTCCCGTCGCTCAGAGTGAGCAGGACATCCCATGTCCCTTCAAGCCGGTAGTGCTGCGGGCCGTCACCCGCTCGCGCGTCCGGAATCACGACGGTCATTACGATCGCCGCAGCCAGGACCAAGCGTCTGATGCTGTTCATCGTTATCTCCTCGCCGTCGAGTTGCCCAAAGGCTCGTCGCCGGCGACTGATTCAGCCACTTCGGCATGACCCTTCAGCGCTTCCGGTGTCCAGGGCCCGCATACATGCCCCAGCGCAAACTCCTGGGGCGAGTGCGACATGAGGACCGTGACGGTCACGTCCGGTAACTCCATCGAGAGCGTTGGAAAGTCACGCGGCTGGTCGGCCATTGGACCAACCTCGAAGATCCATTGGTCAAGCCCGTTCTTGACGGGTTGATCTATCTGCAGGGTGAGCGTCCTGTAGGCCTCGTCTGACGTCAACGAGTGGCTCATGAGAAAGGCCGCAGGATTGATGGAGTGCTCTGTTGCGCTCCATCTTGCCAGGAAACGCTCAGCCAACTCACTGACCCCGACCGGTGGCCGCACATCAGGCTCAAAGGCCAATACATTTCCCCGAACGCCTGAGAGCACCAATTTGCCTTCCCCGATTTTCGCGCTGGCAGCGTTCAAGATAAAAACACCCTCACGCGCAGTACTTGAGGCGGAATGGGTGTCGAGAACGGTGTCGGCCGCCGCCGACAGGGTTGCAGTAACGCCGAGGACGGTACAGCAGACAAGGGTCATGGTTGCAGGCTTGCTCATGGATTGATCTTTCTCCGTATCACTCATTACAGGAACGCTTTGGTTGGTTCTCGCACTATGCCGTCCCCCCCGCCCACGACACGACTTGCCGATGCTGCGGCAGTTCGACCACCACAGGGCCAGCGGGAGACGACTCGATCGCCTTGATGTAAGTAGTGACCTCGCCTGCTTCCTGATCGACGGCGACCTCGGCAAAGGTCGGCAGTTCGGGGTCGGAAGATCGTGTCATGTCGGGCAATGATGGGCACCCGAAGCCGCTGTTGGCGTAAGCCGTCGGCATATCATCGGGCCGGAGCAAGGCGCCGCGATCCTGGTGGATGTGGCCGAGCACTACGGCGCGGTAAGTCGTGCCAAGCTCGGCCGCGAAGTGCCCGAGGTTATTGTGAAGATCGCTATCTATGAGTGCGTGCCAGGCCGCATTGCTGCCGTATGCACTGCCGGGATAATGCTGCGCATTCTGGAACCCGAAAAACAGCGACCGGTACAGCTCGTCACGAACCTGGTCCAGGGTCACGACGCTGCCATCGTACAGCTTGATCGGCAGCCTGCTGTCGGCGTTCGTGGCTCGCAAGAGCGCGTCGATCACGACCCGCGAAAGGGAGTCCTTCCCCTCGACCACGTCGGCCAACAGTTCGAACAGCTCGTCTTTCTCCCAGGCCCAACCGGTTGGATCGGCAGACTTTGGCTCATCAGCGGCAGTCTGCCCGGGACCAAGGCGCCCGTCCACGTACAGCGCGACCAGCCGAGTCACGAAGTGGCCGATCGGCAGCTCTGCAGGCATCCGGCCCAGCGGGTCTGGTGCATTGAAGATCGAGAACTGATGGCCGTGAGCGCAGGCGACCTGCCCAAGCCCGGCACGAGGAACGTAGGGGAAGGCGGTCGCTAACCTCGGTGACCGCCCGGAGTGGTCACGTAGCAAGCCGACGTCGGCAGCAGTCAGCTGCTGATCGTGGTTTCCGCTCAGCACGGTCACATTTCCGTCGAGCGCCTCGATGGTTCGCGCGAGCGCGCCGTGTCTGGCAAACACGCGCGGGTTCGCCTCCGCGATCATTGCCAACGACGGCGGGGTCACGTCCGGCGGATACGTCCACTGGTCGACGATATCGCCGAGCAAGATCAACTCGGCGATCGAGTCTGCGTTATTTGAAACGTAGTCGAGCGTTGCAACCAGTGCAGATTCATGCACGTCCCGCTGGTACCAGTTCGTTCGGTCACCGATCCCGATATGGGTATCGCTGATGAAGACCATCCGGCTCTTTGCACGCCGGGGCCCGCGAGCGGGTGCCGGGCGTGCTGGGGTCTGGGCCCTGGCCTTGCCTGGCGCTGAAAACGCACTCCAGGCTGAGAGCGTGGCTACGGCCTGAAGGAAACGTCTTCTGTCCATGCGACAGATTAAGGAGCGCCTGTCTAACCCGTCAATTCACCCTTTCGCGCCCCTGCAGTGCTAGTGACCCAGTCCCCGACGCACCTTCGCCGGCGAGCGCAGCACCGCGTTCATCAGCAGCACAGCCAGGCCATCCTGCTGGGCCCGGAAGGCAGGCTCCTGGGTGAAGTTGATGATGAGCCCACGCCCCTTGCGCTCGACGGTCGTGAGCGGCTTGTAGGCGAGTTGCAGGCGGCTCTCCTCCCACAGGTAACCGCTGGCCAGCAGGCTGTCCGCCCCGGCGAAACGCACGACGTTGGCGCCTGCATCAAGCGGCAGGGGCGCGGCGATCAGCGAACCCGAGACCACGGCAAACAGTTCCTTCGGGATCCCCGCGGCCAACCAGTGGTCTGAGTCGGCCTCGACGCGGGCAATGGCCCCCGGCACACCGTCCGGCGACTCGCGCTCAGGCCGAATGGCGGCGCGGTAATCCTCCGCCGAGGCCAGGCGGGTGCCGGGGACGGTGGCCGGGGCAGGCTCCTTATCCTCCGCTGGGTCTGCCGAGGGTCCGCCACCGCTCGCCTCGCCCTCCTCGACCCAGGCGTCCTCGACCTTGACCGCAGACAGGCCGGCCTTGCTCAGGGCACGGACGGCATCCCCGATCGCGATCAGCGTCCCGCCGGACTCGACCCAGCTGCCGAGGTTCGCGAGGCCCGATTCGCCGAGCACCGAGGCATAGCTGCCGGGACCGGACTCATCGGGGAGGATGATGACGTCAAACTCGCGCAGGTCGGCACGGGCGAGGGAACTCACGCGCACCGGCGTGAGCGGGTACCCGAACTGCTGCTCGATCACGTAACGCGTGTGGCCCGCCGACAGCGTACTGACCGGCGCGTCCCAGGCCAACGCCACCTCAGGCACCGGCAGGGTCACGACCTTGCCGCTGCCCAGGCTGGGTCCGGCCGTTACGTAGCTGTCGTCGACGCTGGAAACGACCACTCCGGTGTCACGAGCCAGGTCAGCCAGCCGCGCCGCGAGGTCGGACGGGTTGTCAGCGACGTCGAAAATAAGCGTGCCGGCCGGCCAGTTGCGTCCCGCGAGCGTGAAGGCCTCGTCACTGGACTTGACGCGCAGGCCCGCACGCAGCGCAGTCCCCGCCAGCTTGGCTGCCCCCGCACTGCCCCAGGGCACCAGGAAGGCAACAGCAGGCGCTCCGGCAAGGTCGAGCCGACCCGGCGGCGCTTCCCCGGGCGCAACGGCCTGCAAGCCGCCGGGCAGCGTGCTGCCACACTCATCTACGGCCACGTTGAACATCAACGGCAGCGACCAGGCGGTGACGTCATAGATCTCGTGGTCCAGGTCCTTGGCTCGCCGACGCTCCTGTTCACGGGTGAAGTCCTCCGGCATCTCCACCTGGCGATCGAGCAGCACCCGCAGCAGGCGCTTGGCCGGCTGGGCCTTGGAGATGAAATAGCTGCCTGGGGGGTAATCACGCCCGCAGGCGGTCACCGGCCGCGTCGCCCGGCCCACCTCTACTCCCTGCATTGCGAGCAAACCGGCCAGCTTGTCGGCCGCCGACTGGTCTGGTTGCGTCGGGATCGCATAGCCCTTGACCTTCTCCCGGCGCCCTTCTTCGACGGCGCTGGCGCGGTAAGCATAGAAATCGGTGAGCAGGCGCTTGCGCGCTCCAGCTGCGGCCTCGGCCGTAGACAGTGAGGTCACGAAGTGATTGCGGACCGATTCCCGGTAATGCAGCAGGCTGCCGTCATAGCGACGGTAAGCGAGGCCGCGGACCCGGGCCTGTTCATAGGTCATGGCCACGGCGCCGTAATAGGCAGGCCAGCTGGCCCCATAGCCGGGGAAGAAGGCATCGAAGACTTCGCGCGTGAAATAGTCGATCCCGAAGCGGTCGAACCAGCGGGCATTGTTGCGC
>JAURMS010000125.1 GCA_030830595.1 Gammaproteobacteria bacterium
ACGTCCGTCCCACCCGGGAGGGGGATCCAGCGCGTGCCCCTATGTGGTCACCAGCGCGTGCCGCACTCGCAGCGATGCGGCTCGTCGTGTCCCGCGCTCACCAGTCGGTCGACGTCTTCAACTGCGCCTTCATCTTCGGCACGCGGTTGCCGCGGCTGATGTTGCAGCGCAGGTGCGCCGGCCGCAGGTTCTCGATGTCGTCGGTGCCGCCCTTGCTGCGGGGCAGTACGTGGTCGGCACTGGGCAGACCGGGGATCGGCTGCTTGCACAGCCAGCAGATGTTGCCGTACACCTCGAGCACCTGGCGGCGCTTGCGTAGCGCGTGGTTGCCGCCCCATGCCATGACTACTGCGCTCCCGCCTTGGGCATGTCCCACATGGCACGCAGTGTGGCGAGCAGGGCGGTGGCGCAGCGTGTGGTCATGTCGTCGACGAGGTCCGGGCTGTACTGCTCGGAGTCGGAGTCGAGGTCGACGACGAGGTTGTCGTAAGCGATGCGGACACTGATCACGGCGACACCTCCTGCCGTCAGACACACCGAGGCCCCCATCGCCGACGGGGGAGACAACGTGGGGGCTTCGGTAGAGTCCTCGGAGGTTGCAGCCTCGCGGAGGACGCTTCGGCGGTATGAAGGTGGTAACCCTCACACCGCTCTTGCGAATCATATTGATTGATTGGTGCAGGCTTGTCAAGCACCCTCTTCGGCGTGGCGTTGCCGCACCACCTCGCGCACGTCATCGACGCAGACGAAGTCGTTACTGGCCGCCACCTTGCCGTCGGCGATCCAGCGGTTCAGGGTCCAGCGGGACAGCCCGAAGGCGCGCAGCACCACCCGCTTGGCCACGTAGCCGTCGGGCTCCTGCTCGTGGTGGCATCTGGCGCAGCGCACCACCAGCGTGGCCGGCACCCACAGCAGCGACCCGTTGCAGTCCCGGCCGGGATCGTCGGGGTGTGGCTGGGTGCAGCGGCCTGCGGGCCGGGGCTTGCGGTCGTCGTCCTCGGTGTTCCAGCGGTCGTCGGGCAGCACGGCCCGGCAGGCCCCGGCGGCCTGGCGCAGCTCCACGGCCACGATGTCCACGGCGATGTGGCAGCAGAGCAGGTCGACGTTGCGGGCCAGCAGGCGGGCTGCCTCGGGCACAGCCAGCGCCCGGGAGGTGCGGACCACGTCGGCGGCCCACCCGGTGATGCGCTCGGCGGTCTGCCCGGTGAGCACGTCGAGCACGCTCAGCCGCATCGGCGGGCGGGAGGATGGCACCCCGCGCACTGCCTCACCACCGCCCGAGGGAACAGCGAGCTCGTCGTGGTGGATCTCGATGAGGGTGAGCACCCGGGCGATGTCGTCAATGTCGGCCTGCAGGCCGCGCTGGTGCAGCCCGCACAGCCTGGTCCCGCCCCAGGCCGGTGACGGCTGGTCGGCCTCGGCACAGTCCGGGTGCTGGCAGGTGATGTTCGCGTCGCTCAAAACGGGACCTCCATGTCGGGGCTGTCGGACGGTTCGGGCAGGGGCTGGGTCCAGGCGGCGGGCACGGGCTGTCCGCAGCGGTGCTCGGCGAGGATCCGGTCGCCGGGCATCGGCTCGGTGCGGATCCGGTCGGCACCGGTGGTCCACAGCCGCTTGTCGGTGTCCAGGCGCAGGGTGCGCCGGCCTGCGATGTTGGCGGCGAGTTCGCCTGGTCGGGATAGTGGGATGACGTCGCAGAGGGTGTCGCGGGCGTCGGTGTTGATGGCTGCGATGACCATCGCCCGGCAGTCCTGGCAGCGCTTCACCTCGGCTGTGGCCCTCATTCGGCCACCTCGGCACAGTGACAGGTAGTGACAGGTTTTCGTAAACCTTTCCCTGCGCGCACGTGAAGCGGATTAGCACGTAGGAGTAACAATGGGGGAAACCTGTCACTACCTGTCACTGTTTGATCTTGGTCGTGGGGGAAATCGGCCGAAAACGCAGTGACAGGTTTGGTCGTAAACCTGTCACTGAAAATGGGCCCAGTGACAGGTAGTGACAGGTTTTCCGGAACCGTACAAGCGTGCGACAGTGACAGGTAGTGACAGGTTTTCCGGAAAGTCCTCAGTGCCATCTATCGTCCTCCTCCGCACCCGTGTCGAGCAGTGTCAGACCCAGGTAGAACCGCTGGCCGTTGCTGCGCTGATGGTCCACGCCGGCCCGCTTCAGGCCCAGCCCGAAGGCGGTCGGGGTGACCGGTGTCATGCCCTCGTCGCGGCACCAGGACTCGTATGCTGTCCGCACCGCGCGGGTGTTGACCTTCAGGGCCGGGTTGCCGTTGATCTGGCAGCACTCGTCGATGAACCGGCCCACGGAGTCGTTCTCGGCGCGATATTCGGCGGTGTCCTCCACGACGCTGGCGGGCTCTGCCAGGCCCACCTTGCAGTAGTCGGCCCACCCGTCGATCCCCCACTGCAGGATGGCCGGGGCGGCCGCCCGCAGCTTCTCGGGCAGGGTGGGGTCGCGCTGCTCGGCGGGGATGGTGCGGTGGAAGCCCACCAGGCGCACCCGGCGCCAGAACGCCTCCCCGCCGGATGTGGTGGCAGGCTTGGCGTTGCCGACGATCCACAGCGTATGACTGGGGTCGAAGGTGAACGGCTGGCCGTACAGCCACCGCGCCGACACCTGGTCCCCGCCGGTGAGCATCTTGACCCGGGCCTCGTCGAAGCGCATCCCGTCGGGGAGCTCGTTGAACACCGCCAGCCGGGCCCCGGCCAGCGGGGCCAGCTCGGTGCTGTGCGCCTCGTGCTTGCGGACCATCAGCGACTCCGCGGGCAGGCTGACCGCGTACTGCCCGGCGGCGTGGCGCAGGGCGTCCATGAAGGTGGTCTTGCCGTTGGCCCCGGTGCCGAACAGGAAGATGAGCACGTGCTCACGTACCCGGCCGTAGAGGCTGAGCCCGAACAGCCGCTGCAGGAAGCGGGCGGTGGGCTCGTCGAGGATCTGGTGCAGGAACTCCTGCCACAGCTGCGCGCCTTCGGTGCCGGGCTTGGTGCCGGCGGTCTTGCTGATCATGTCGGCGGCCTCCGCAGGCCGGATGGTCCCGTCGCGCAGGTCGGTCACGGTGTCCCCTGAGCCGAGCAGGTGGGGGTGGGCGTCGAAGGAGGTGCTGGTGGCCACGATCCGGGGGTCCGTGCTGGCCATGCTCAGCACGTGCCGGATCCCGGAGTCGCTCAGCATGGTCTTGCGCCAGCCCATGGCCCCGTTGTCGTGCTGCGGCAGGCCGCGGGCCAGGGCCCGGGCGAGTTCGCGCACCGCCCCGCCGCCGATGGTCTGCTCGGCCCACACCCCTCCGGCGTAGTGGTGCCAGCGGCTGGTGGTGTGGTTGTAGCGGATGGCGTGCCCGCAGGAGGCCACCAGGGCCAGCGCCTGGCCGTCCTCGGTGCGATCGGTGCTGGGCACGGTCTGCACGCCCACAGGGGCCTGCACGGGCTGCGCAGGGGCCTCTGCGGGCTGCGGGGCCCGGCCGCCTGGCTCGAGGAGGTCCTCGAGGCTGGGACCGGCCGACGGGATCGGGTCGCCGAAGCCCTGCCGGCGCAACTCCCGGGCGGCCGCGGCGTAATCCCCGCCGTGCTGTAGGTGGGCGTAGGCGGCGAACTTGCTCAGCGGGACCTCGCTGGGCAGCGGGGTGCTGGTGGTGAACACGTACAGCCGGTCGGCGTCGTCGGCCTGCCCGGTGGTCGCCGATATCCCCACGTTCTTGCCAGGGCGTCGCCAGGCGTACCCGGCGCCCATGCGCCGCACCCGGGTCCAGCCCTCGAGGATCTCGGCCCAGTCGGCCTTCAGGTTGTACTCATCACCCGGGCGTAGCCCGTCGATCGTCCCGGGGGTGGCCGCGGCGGGCCTGGCGGGCCCGTTGTCCACCGGCATCTGGTCGAACATCGCCAGCACCGAGTAGACGCTGTCCCGCTCGTCCACGGTGACCGTGGGGATGGTGTCGGGGCCTCCGGTGATGACCTTCCAGGCCCCGCCGTTGGGGTGGGTGGTGCCGTTCGACGGGGCGGTGATCACCCAGCCGCCCTCGCCGCGGGTCTCGAAGAGCACGTCCACCCGGCTGGGCTCGTTGGGGGTGGGGTTGGGCACCCGGGCCAGTTTCCGGTTCGGCAATGCGGGCCCGTCCGATATTCGGATGTACCAGTGGAAGCCGCCGGCGGGGCTGGTCTCCGCGTAGCCCATCACTATCCGTGACCAGACCTCGGCCAGGTCGTGGTCGGCCATCAGCGCGGTCACCTCGGGTAGCAGATGCACCGCCCTGCCCTCGGCCTCGACCATCTCGAGGTTTCCGGACACCTGCCCGCACAGCACCCCGATCCCGTCGGAGTGCTGTGCCCAGGCGCGGACCTGGTCACGGCCCGGCCGGGTGCTCTGGTACTGCTTCCAGGCCAGCGCCGGCATCTTCGTGCCGTCGCCGGCGGCGGGCAGCACGCACAGCCCGGCGTCGTGCAGGGCCAGGGCGGCATCAGTGATCATTCGCTCTCCTCTGTCATCGACTGCCACGCCTCGCAGGGCCATGACTGCCCGCACTGTGCACACCATGTGGCGAACGGCCCTTCGGTCTTGCGGTGACGATGCAGGGCGTTCTGGTTGTTCACGTGCCCCGCCCGGTCGTGAACCGGCGGCACCTTCCGTGCGGCGGGGCTGGTGGCTACTGCTGGGGCGCCTGGAAGCCCATCTGGGCGGCGTAGGCGGCGTTGGTCGCGTCCAGCGGCGGTGCTGCTGGGGCGTTCTGCTGGGCCTGGGCCTGCATCGCCTGGAAGGCCGCCCAGGCCTGCGGGTCAACGCCGGGCGGGACGGCCGCAGGTGCGGGCTGCGGTGCTGCAGGGGGCGGGCCGACGTGGGCTGCGGCCACCGGCTGCGCGGGCTCCTCGAAGAAGCCTGCCGCCGGGGGTGCATACGTGGCGGTGTAGAGCTTCTTGGGGAAGCCCGCGGTGGGCTCCTCGCCGGAGTACGTCACGGTCAGGGTGCCGCCCAGGGCCATCTTCGCCCCGGCCGCGCGCAGCGCCGCGCCGATTGCCTTCTTCATCTCGCCCTTGACGTACAGGGTCCGCTTGCCGTCGTCGAGCGGGTTGGACGGGTCGCGCAGGTCGGTCTGCACGGTGACGGGCAGCTGCATCCGGGGGGTGCCGTCGTCCCAGGTGAGCGGCTTGCCGGAGGAGAAGTCGGTCTGCTGCATGGGGTCGCCGATGCGGGTGATGACACCGCCGACGGTGGTGCCGATCGCGTCGAACTTGGCCGATGGTGAGGACTCGCCGAAGAAGGAGTCTGCGGGGTTGGTCATGATGCTTTCTTTCTGTT
Source organism: Gammaproteobacteria bacterium (assembly GCA_030830595.1). GTDB lineage: Bacteria > Pseudomonadota > Gammaproteobacteria > Steroidobacterales > Steroidobacteraceae > SG8-30. The sequence continues at coordinate 5,296 of JAURMS010000125.1, forward strand.
CGGTGTGGTGATGGTTGGCGCCTCGACCATGTGGGCGAAGCCCCCGCTTGCGCGGGATGCTGTCATGCCGGGACATCCGGCGGACAGGTCTGTGGATCCGGGCAGGTGGAACGGGCAGAAGGCGCACCAGGCGTCGGCGGCCGGTAGTCCTTCCACGCTCCCGGAGGTGGCCACGTGCGCCTCGATGGCGCGTAGCCGGGTGATCGCTTCGGCGGCGATGGACATGTCGAACGGCTCGGTCCACCACCAGCCGTCGGTCAGGTTCCCGTTCTGCGGCAGGAAGTTGATGGCGACGTGCTCCACGCGGTGGCCTGCCATGAGGAACCCGGCGCCGTACATGTGGACCTGGGCGCGGTACTGCTGTCCGGGCCCGTTGGCCTTCTTGTCCCGCAGCGAGGCCACCCCCACGATCTTGTGGTCGATCACGGTGCCGGTGGGCCGGTGGTAGAGGTCGCAGGACCCGGTGATGGCGGTGCCGTCGGCCAGGTAGCCCACGGTGACGCTCTGCTCGGTGATCCACTCCAGGTCGTTATCGCCGAGCCGGCCGAGCTTCTCGATGACCTTGGTCAGGTTGACGTCGTCAAAGGCCCTCTCCAGCCAGCCGTGGACAGCGGTGCCCACGGTCGGCTTCCAGGCGTCCCCGCGCGGATTCTCCTCCTGGCCGAGCAGCTTGTAGCCGATCCGCCGATCGCACGGGGTGCCGATCTCACTGGGCCCGATGCGCTTCTGCAGCGAGCGGGGGTGGTTGGCGATGGCGCCACGGATCACGTCATAGACGGCCTGCTTGGCGTTCATGCGTCACCGTCCAGGGCGCGCAGGACATCCGCGCGCAGGAGCATGTCCCGCACATGACCGTCGTCACCGACGATCTGGTGCACTAACAAGTCCAGCACCCGCTGTACCGGGCACGGCCTGTCTTGTACTGACACGACGAACACCG